>QNEM01000280.1 GCA_003645215.1 Gammaproteobacteria bacterium | reverse complement strand
GAACTGCAGGATTTAATCAACGTCACATGTTCAGCATTGAGCTGTTCTGCCAGATAAAGCGCCAGACTATCTGAGGTTAAATTCCAGTTTGCAGAAACATCCTGACATGTATTCATCATTTTGAAAGGTAACCATAGCGGCACCTGTTTCAGACTAATGGTCTTTTCAATGCCTTCAATCGAATCTGAAAGAACAAGATCCGGCGCATAAAATTGTAGCAAGTGCGCATATTGTTCCATTGCCAACAATGCCATTTGGTGAGCCGCTTTATCATCAAATTTCCATTTTTGCTGTGCCTCACGAACCTGATCTGCGAAGATCCCACCACCGGGGACAATAACCAGTTTGCCAGCACCATGTTTAACAATAATCGAAAGCCATTCCCTCAAACTTCCTGACGATAACAAACTACCGCCGAGCTTAATGACCCACATGTTTTGTTTTTTCAATTGTTATAATTTTCTTGGCTTATGATTTTTCTGCTTCGAATAATGCAAAGATTGCGGCAGCTTTATCAAAACATTCCTGATATTCAGCATCCAGCTTTGAGTCCATGACGATACCGCCACCTGCCCAACAATACATTTTGTCTTTGTGATGTACCAGGGTCCGGATCGTAATGTTGCTGTCCATATTGCCATCAAAACCGATATACGCCATTGAACCACAATAAATACTGCGCCTGTGCGGTTCGAGTGTTTCAATGATCTCCATGGCACGTAATTTTGGTGCGCCTGTGATGGAACCTCCTGGAAAACAACCACGCAACAGATCCAGGGCGTCATATTTATCTGCCAATTGCCCGATAACAGTACTTACCAGATGATGTACGCTGGCAAAACTTTCAAGAGCAAATAATTCAGGAACAGACACGCTGCCAGGACGACAAGATTTACCGATATCATTACGTAAGAGATCTACAATCATCAGGTTCTCTGCGCGATCTTTTTTACTCTCAAGCAAATCTTCGCTCAATGCCCTGTCTTCATACACATCCCTTGAACGCCTTCGCGTGCCTTTAATAGGTTTGGTTTCAACCAGTCCATTATCAACTTTCAAGAACCTTTCTGGTGATGTGCTTAACACTGCCCCTTCAGGGATCTTGAAGAAACTGCTATAGGGTGCAGGATTTAATTTTCGTAATCTTAGATATGCAGCCCAGGGATCACCGGCAACATCAATGGAAAAGCGCTGCGCCAGGTTTACCTGGTAACAATCGCCCTCCCTGATGTAATGTTTAATCTTATTAAAGGCTCGCGCGTAGATTTCTTCATCCATATTTGGCTGAAGCTCAGATAGAACTTCAAATCTCTGCCCGTTTGGCTCTGCTTTTGTCTGTAGAAGTTCTTGCAGATCATTCCATTCGGAAAATGTTCTTTCGTCTTTTCCATAACCTGTTAGCCATGTCCTGCGTTGTTGATGGTCCGTCACCACCGCCCAGTCATAAATACCAATTGCCATATCAGGCATGGCAATATCATGTTCAGCAATCTCAGGTATTTTTTCAATTCCTCGTCCGAGATCATAGGCAAAATAACCCAGGGCCCCTCCGGCGAAAGGCACCGTTGAAAGTTTAGTCTCTCTTTCACCGAGCAATGATTTCACGATTGAGAATGGATCATCAGTAGAATGTTCACGCTTACCACTGGCATAAATAATTTCTGTTTCATCAGCAAAGGACTTTAAGGTTATATAAGGCCGTGTAGCAATAACGTCATAGCGCCCAAGATCTATATATGGATAAGCGCTATCCAGAAAGATACTCCAGTCTTCATCTGCAAAATGAGCAAACATCTTTGCGGAGTCACGGGAATAAGGCAATTCGGTCAATTTAAATGTCAACTGAAAGCCCTCGCGATCTGTGCAACCGAAACAGCCGCAGCACAACTCAACACTTTATGTTCTTCCTGTTTGGGATAGCTCAGTAAATCCGTAAAGTCGATGTATTTTAATTTGTTTTTAGATGCCAACTTACGTACCAGAAAACGACCTGCCCCGGCACCCACCAGACAGTTTATTTGTTTTGATTCAACTCGTAACAAAACCTTTAGCAATGATTCATTGATTCTTTCTAGATGTGAATCAGCGATATGCCTGGACATCTCTTTGAAAGGATGAATATTCTTTTCATCTTCAAGATCAAGACCAATCATCCTTGCCAATCTCCTTGCGCTATCACATGCTGTTTTACCTGCACCATCTGCTGTGGGCATCATGTCATCTTGTTCATTGAGTTCACCAGTTAAGCGATAGATATCTGCCATCGTAGAAAAATTCTCAGCAGCAATATTTTGCCATTGCCCATCACAATATATTTTGCTCACCACGGCCAAAACAGGTGTTCTGATAATGCCAGTATAAACAAGTTCATTTTCACGCAACCTTTCATGATCAGTATAAGCGGTGTTAAGCAACTGCCCTGATGCAAAGGGAATGATATCTGTTGTCGTGCTACCTACATCAATCAATACACCTTGATCAATATTTTGTGCAACAAAACTGGCTGTCGCATGCCAATTAGCTGATGCGATATCAGTGATATATGAATTTGCTTCATCAGCTTTGATTAAGCCACTATTGCCTGCATATAACTGAAATGTTTCTTTTCTAAAATGACTCCCAAGAAATCCTGTTAATTCTTTAACACCCGTAGCTCTATCCTTGAAGATATCTGCCAGTTCTGCTGTCATCGTAATTGTGTGTGTCACGGAATCTTCTGTGATCTGATTGTGCATTTCAGACATAGCATTTTCCAGGCTGTCTAAACCTTTCCAAAGAGGCGTAGCTAATTGATTGGCAAAATTTATGCTGCCGTCATGATCAATCGATGCCATTTTCAAATGCGCACCGCCGATATCCCAGCCAATATATGTATTAAACGACATTTGCTTCTTCTAACTGCAAATTTACAGGTATAAAATCTTTCTTACTAACTTCAGGCATGACCCCATTTTGCCAGATGGATAGAATTAATTCCGCAGGATTTAAAGATAATGACCGCCTTAAGCCAACATAGGAAGTTGTTAGACGAGGGTTTATCTCCACGACGACAGCGCCAGCTTCAGTAACTATCAGGTCAACGCCAATATACCCCCACAGACCCGTATCTGCCCTGGCAATATTTTGCGCTACGGTATTAAACATATCCCACTTTTCTAACATCCCATTGACGACAAGTCCCTGCAGTTCGCCTTTTGTAGTGGGGCTATCGGGATCGAAACTGAACATTTGTTTATTACAGG
>QNEM01000279.1 GCA_003645215.1 Gammaproteobacteria bacterium | reverse complement strand
CGCCGCCAATCCGGCTAACAACAAACAAGCTGTTACAAAAATCCAAATCATGGTCCCTCGGTCATCTATTGAACCTTAATAGCGTCGAGCTCTTCAGCGGCCTGCTGTATCTCTGTCTGTGTCATTTGACCGCCCTGTCCCGCACAAAACTCCACTTCAAGTGTACGGCCCGACCCCTCATCTAAAAATCGACAGTGCATTCGCTGATTGGCGTCATAACTGTACTGCACATGAATGGGCTGGTTCGCAGGTCGATTGGCAGGAAGCTCAAAGACCTCCGTAGCGATTTTATTCACAAAATCAGGGTCTTCATCCTCACCCTGAGTAATGGTCACCTGCAGCTCGGTCTGACCGTCTGACATGGTGTAAAATGTCTGGGTGGCCTCACAGGGCAAGGGCGTGTTCTTTTGAAGAATAATCGAGTTGCGAATTACATGCTGACCGGTTTCGGCATCGACAGGAGCACAGATCGTTCCGTAGCTGTGATTACAGACATCTTTAAGCTGAACCTCTTTGAGCCCGGCGGCAATCCCAGCCGTAACTTTCTTGGGATTCTCCCGCATACGCGTTAAGCCCGCGTGGATCGCGGCGCCCAGTGCAACACATTCATCAACATTCACAGCCACTTCCGGCTCAAAGCCGAATTTCTCTTTCAATTGCTGATGCACCATAGGCATTCTTGTGCTGCCACCGACCAAAAGCACCTTTTCGATATCAGAGACCGTGCTTTTTGCCTCTTCCATCGCTACTTCAATCAGTATTTCCGTGCGGGCAATCAAGGGTTCGATCGCTTTTTCGTATTGCTCTCGCGTAATTTCAATGCGTGCGGAACCAGCGGAACCATAGAGAATCTTTCGGACTGAATCTCGCCGCGAGAGCGTTTTCTTGACATCTTCGGCCTCATCCTCATATTTGGCGCGATCCTGTTCGTTTTCAATCAGTTCAGCATTATGCTCCTGGCGATAGGCATCCTCGAACAGTTCGACAATCTTCTTATCAAAATCCACACCGCCCAATGCGTGATCGCCCTGGCTGCAGATAATATCCATCTGCTGACCGTCAATGTCTAAGATCGTTACATCAAATGTTCCACCACCAAGGTCATAGACCAGGACGCGGCCCTTGACCGCTTGTGTGGTCGCATAATACAGTGCCGCGGCGACGGGCTCGTTCACGATACCGATGACATTTAAGCCCGCCAGCGTACCGGCGTCCATCGTTGCTTTTCGGCGGGCCTCATCAAAATGGGCCGGTACCGAAATCACAACATCATTGATCGCACTTTCGATGGAGCCGTCCTGTTTAATCTTCTTCAGGATCAAGCTGGAAATCTCCTGAGGCGTCCAGTCGCGACCATCGATATCCTTCTTCCAGTCCTGATCACCCATGTGTCGTTTGATCCATCGCACCGCCCGTTCGGGGTTCAGTTGACGGCAATTGACGGCTTCGAGACCCACACGGATCGCACCGTCCTGATCTTCCTCAAAGTAAACGGCGGAAGGCGTAATGCGTTCCCCTTCGCTGTTGGGGACAATCTCCGGACGGCCGATACCATTAAGTCGGGCCAACGCTGAAAAGGTCGTGCCTAAATCGATTCCTGCTATTGTACTCATAATTCGATTCCCTATTAATTTTTCTTTGACTCGTACAGTTTCACCTGTGCGCAGCGGACAATTTTAATATCATCATCATTGACTAAATATTGATAACCGGGACGGGCCACCTCGGCGATACAGCCGACCAACTCCGCGTTCTCGGTGAAAATTCGTTCTCGAACAGCTTCCGCGTATTTTTCAAGCCCCTTAAAACTAATCTGCAAATCCGGTCCGAACTGTTCGACCCCGCTGGCCTCCAGTGCAAAAATCAATTCATCCCGAATATCTTCAAGATAAGCCGCCGCGTCCTCGCCCTGCTCTTGAAGGCGCATAACACGGTCATCGATATTATCAATAGAACGGATGATCCGCAGACAGAACCGTCGAATAATCATCCAGTCGTAACCATCCTGCAATTTCCGCATTTGGTCCTGCTGCTGCGATGCAAACTGGCGAATCGCCGAAACCTCCTCGGTCAGTTCCGTCAACTCTTTGGTCAGCGGTTCCGTCGTCATCAGCATATCAAGCTCCGCCGCTTCATCCGGTTCAACGGCCCAGCCAAAGTACGAATCTTTCTGCTTCTTTTCTTGACGATTAAATATCGGTGTCGCAGGCTTCATCGGAAGTTCTGTCGCTTTGGGATCGTCAGATTTGGATGAAGCACCCTGATTTGATTTTTGGGAAGATTTAAAATAGCCCCTGTCTTCCTTTGAGGGAATATCGTCTGTTTCCTGTTGCAAGGGAGATGTCTCGGTCGATAAAGATTCCTCTTGTGGCTCATCAGAAACGGGGATATCTTCAATATTCTCCTCATCCTGAGGATCGGACGCTTCGACCTTGTCGGACCGCTTTTTTATGATATAGACGGCAAGCAGCTTAGCCAACCCGCCTGTCAGAATCAAACTGCCACCAGCCAACAGAAATATCGACCCAATCAGGACCATTTCCGCCGTTGTTCGTTCGTTTCTGTAATCGTCTATTCCCTGCTGCCACCCCGGCCCATACATAACATCTGTTAGTTCATCCGGATAATGCGTAAAACCCTTCTCCAAGGTCATAACATCGGCCTGGAGCCGGTCGGATTGGCCGTCTCTAAGACGCTTCTGAATATCAACACCGCCGTATGAACCGTACCCCCAGGGGTTGCCAGCTTTTTGGTCAACCGGTAAATCGGACCACTGTTCGTACATTTGCAGGTATTCCTGTGCCGCAGGGCTATCAGCAACCTGCTGAGTAGCCAGTTCGATGCGATTTTGTATCGTACTTTTCTGCGCATGCTGGATGCTTAGCCCGACAAAGCCCGGCAACAGCAAAAACAAAGCCCACACTATCCATGTTTTTTTAGTCATTGCACCGATACCCATCATCCCAAAAAACTTAAATATGCGTACCTGTAAAACTTAAGTTACCCTCGTGTTTCGGTCAAATAAATGCGCAGCAGAACCACCGCGGCTTGGAAAAATCAGGATGCCCCCATATTAAAAAAGCACAACATCTTTTTAATAAAGATGTTACAGCATCTTTTCCCGATAATAATATCTGCTGAGAAAAAGATGTATTTGCGTTGAAATAAAGAATTGCCCAACAAGGCCCGATAACTCAGAAAGGGTATTCTGTAAATGAGACTTAAAAACGACCTACTGCGGCT
>QNEM01000278.1 GCA_003645215.1 Gammaproteobacteria bacterium | reverse complement strand
AAAGGCTGGTTCATTAATGAGGTAAATATTCCGCTAGGTCGTTACCGTATCCCGCCGGCCGAACTCAAGGAAATGTTGCCTCAACAACTCTTGATGTTAGAGGTTGCTGCCAATGCCCTGGAAGATGCTGGTATTGAGGAACTCTCAAAAGAGCAAAGTAATTCCACGGGTGTGTTTATCGGTATTGGTCTTGATCTAAATACCACGAATTTTCATTTTCGCTGGTCACTTCTAAATCGTGCAAAAACCTGGGCCAGACAACTGGATTTAAAACTTGGCGACAAAGAACTCAAGGACTGGACACAGTCTTTGCGTGATGCGGCTGGCCCGGCACTGAATGCCAACCGCACCATGGGGGCACTGGGTGGTATTGTTGCCAGTCGTATTGCCCGCGCCTTTCGCATCGGCGGCCCCAGCTTTACGGTTTCCAGCGAAGAAAGCTCTGGATTGCGCGCGCTGGAAGCAGGTGTTCGTGCCCTGCAAAGAGATGAGTTAAACACCGCCATTGTCGGTGCCGTTGATCTGGCGGGTGATGCCCGTGCAGCATTGGCACAACACAATCCTCGTGCCTATTCAGAAGACACCTTGATCGGTGAGGGTGCAACTGCATTCATACTTAAACGGTACGATGATGCGAGGCGTGATGGTGATCGAATTTATTCAGTAATTAAAGGCATTGGTTCGGCCAACGGTGGCGGTGCAGATTTAATCTGCCCAACAGAGACTGCATATGAACAAGCGTTCAATAATGCCTGTGAAGATGCGAAGACTGAACTGGCAAATATCAGTTTATTGGAAACGCATGGCAGTGGTCATCCACAGGAAGATGCCATGGAAACTGCTGCCCTGGATAAATTATTCCAGGAAAAATTGTTTAATGGTCAAAAAGATAAGCACATAACAACAAGCGAGATTAAAACAAAGATTGGACACACAGGTGCAGCGAGTGGTTTGGCCTCGGTAGCCAAGGCCAGCCTTGGTCTTTATTACAAACAATTAACTGATGGTGATCAAACGCGTTACTGGTTACGCAACAAGATTGATGGCCCAAGACAGGCGGCAGTGAGTGCCTTTAGTGTCGATGGGAATTGCCTGCACACGATCCTTGAAGAGGCCGAACAAAACTCCGGTGCTGCTATAACTCATACAGACGAAACATTATTTGCTCTTCATGCCGGAACAAGAGCAAGCCTGCTTGAAAAGATTAAACAACTGCATTCTCTCGTCAATAGTGAACAAGACATTCATGCGCTTGCAAAACATTGGTGGCTGGATAATAAAGACGAAAAGAAAAAAGAATTTACTGCAACGGTCGTTACAAATAGTAATAACGAACTTGCTGATAACCTGAACAAGCTGCAGATAGCAATTGAGAAAAATGAATCCATTAATACCGATGGAATTTATTTTTCAACCAGGCCCTTGGGTGAAGAAGGAAAACTGGCTTTTGTTTATCCGGGTTCTGGAAATCATTTTCATGGTATGGGACAAGATCTGGGGAAACAGTGGCCTGCTGTTATCAATCGTCTTGATGATGAAAATGATTCACTGGCATCACAGTTTGCTAATGGAAAGTTCTGGCAAGCAGAAACAGGGGGCACATTAAACCACGAGGAAGTGATCTTTGGTCAGGTCTGGTTAGGTACGTTTGTCAGTGATGTGATCGCACAGTTCGATATCAAACCGGATGCCATTATTGGTTACAGCCTGGGTGAAACGGCCGGCCTTTTTTCCACGCGTAGCTGGACAGACAGAGATGAAATGTTGCGCCGAATTCATAAAACGGATCTATTCACCGAGGCGCTTGCAGGTCCCTGTGATTCTGTGCGCGAGACATGGCAACTAGAAGATTCAGAAACCGTTGACTGGATGATTGGTGTCGTTGATCGTCCGACAGAAGAAGTTAAACAGGCATTAGCTGATCACCCTCGCACTTACTTGCTGATTGTTAACACGCCGAATGAATGTGTCATTGGTGGAGATAGAACAGCCATCCTTGACGTAGTCAAAAATCTGGCTTGCCATTTTCATCCAATACAAGGCGTGACTACCGTACATTGTGAAGTCGCTGAACCGGTAAAGAAGCCTTATCGCGATTTGCATTTGTTTGATACGAATCCTCCAGAAGATATTACTTTTTACAGTGGTGTCCTGGGTAAGGCATACGAAGTGACTCGTGACAGTGCGGCGGACTCTATCGTTGAACAGGCTGTTCAACCTTTTGATTACACCAAAGTAATTGAATCAGCTTATGAAGATGGTGTTCGTATTTTCATAGAGATGGGCCCCGGCGCAACCTGTAGCCGCATGATTGACGAGATCCTCAAAGACAAACCGCATATGGCAAAGGCACTGTGTATCAAAGGCCAGAACAGTGTGTCGAATGTTTTACATTGCCTGGGACAATTAATTGCAGAACATATTGATGTCGATCTGGGTCAGTTATTTAATTTTGATATTCCTGATCAAGTTGAAGAGTCAACAGCAATGATCACGGTGGTTGCAGGTGCAGAGTCTTTTGAGATACCGCCTTTGCCAAAACATCAAAAAGCTGATCAAAAACAGGAAGTCGAATTACCTGTTGCACCCATGGTCTCTGACAATGTTCATATACTGCAACCCATAATCGAGCAGATGCAACGCACAGAAAATGCCCGGGCCGAAGCACAGGAAACTTTCTTGCGTGTATCAAATGGTCTGACTGAAACACTGGGACAGGCCCTGGAAATGCAAATGCATTTATTGCAGGACGCTTCTTTACGTTCAACACCGATTGAACCGATTCAGTTTAAGAAAGCAATAGAAAATACAGCTTGTTTGTTCGATAGAGATCAATGTATGGAAATTGCCATTGGTTCAATCGCTAAAGTGCTGGGACCAACGTTTGCAGAAGTAGATCAACATCCAACGCGTGTACGCTTGCCGGATGAACCCCTGATGTTGGTGGACAGGATTATGGAGATACATGGAGAACCGGCCTCACTAGCTACCAACCCCCTGACTTCAGGCAGTATAATTACCGAACATGATGTTTTACATGATGGCTGGTATCTTGATGGTGGGTGTATGCCAACCTGTATTGCCGTTGAAGCGGGACAGGCAGATCTGTTTTTGTCTGGTTACCTGGGCATTGATCATATTACTAAAGGCCAGGCAGTTTATCGTTTGCTGGATGCCAAGATCACATTCCATGGTCCACTGCCCAAACCTGGCAAAGTAATTCGTTACGACATCCACATTGATCAGTTTTTT
>QNEM01000277.1 GCA_003645215.1 Gammaproteobacteria bacterium | reverse complement strand
TTACCGCGGCCTTCTTTCTTACTGTCGTTTTCTTTTTTGCTGTCTTTTTCTTACTAACTTTTTTCTTTGCTTCAACCATCACTGTTCCCCTTTTTTATTTATTTCTGTGTTTAATTATAGTATCTAATCGGCCTGCCTGCTCAAGGTGGGAATATGCTTAATCCCACCCATTACCTCAGCCCAGGTATATTTAATATCCGAAGCCAGCTGTTTAATATGTTTTGCATCCAGTTTTTCATCCAGTTCTTTCAGCATGGCCTCTTCCTCACGTTCTTCATGATGTTCTGTCAGACCTTTAAAGGTTTTCTCTTTATCCAGTAAGGCAATGATATTTCGTCGCATCTGAGATTCAGTTAATTGTTGCTCGCTCAACCAGAACAAATCATTTGAGATGGTTTCGGACAGGCTTGCGATTTTTTCGTGTTCCTTTTCATACAGGCTGATATCCCATCTGCTTTGTCTTTCGATCTTTGCGAATTCCGGAAACAGGTAACGTTCTTCCAGCTCTGCGTGAGCCTGATGACACACGTTAAAGCTGTTCAGACAGGTTAATGCCTCATCTAG
Organism: Gammaproteobacteria bacterium; assembly: GCA_003645215.1. Taxonomy (GTDB): domain Bacteria; phylum Pseudomonadota; class Gammaproteobacteria; order Eutrophobiales; family Eutrophobiaceae; genus SMWN01. The sequence continues at coordinate 2,698 of QNEM01000277.1, read as the reverse complement.
CTGGCCTTGCAAAAGAAATTCCTGATGTTGCATAAATAACTCTCTGAGATCCAGATGTTGTTTGTGAATGATTTTTACCAGCATTGTTTATGTCTTTGTATTCATGGTACGGGTAGCGTACTTTGATTGAGAAGTCCTGTTCTACACCTTCGGCTTATCATTAATTAACTGCCTCTATGCACTCATACTCAACCGCCGCCTGTGGATCAGTTCCTGGTTCGCCACCAAAACAAATCGTACCAGATCCGGACAATATTTTTTCTTCCCGGTGCAGACGCACAAAATTATCACCTTCGTGAATTACGCCAGTACCATTTGTGCTCATATCACAAAGATGGAAACGCCCGTGGCGATAATAAATCTCACCATGGTGACGTGAGGTAAAATCACCATACACCACAAGCTCGTTATCCTCACCACGGCCAATATGGCAATGAGTCTTGTGTGGATTCATTTCAAACTGCTGATCTTTATAGCGCAGGATTAATGCGCTATGTGCCAGTTCACCAGAGATTTCATGTGTGGCAGTACCGACCACCACGGTAGCTTCACTATCATCTTCATCCCATGGAACTGCGTAGACATCAATATCACCACTACCATCTTCGGCTTCGATACGGTCGATAAAATTGGCCGTGCATTTAATCATCGGCGGTAGTTCATCAATGCTCTTTTGTGTTGTCAGTATTTCATCACGTTTGGCCATACAGATAACCTGTTGGGCCAATGTTGGTGCCTCACCGATGATATCGTCTTTGCGATACACCCCGCTCCCATAATGCCAACCAATCTTGATATGCAGTTCTCCGGATTGAAAACGCCCTGCTTCGCTGGCGTCACGTAATGCCACATGCATCTGCATGGCAGCCTGCACGGCCTTGTCCGGTCGGTTAAATGAGCACATGATCTCATCACCGATAGTCTTGATCTTTTTGCCCTCGTATTTTTCCACGATTTCGGTTAATAAATCGATACAAACATGTATATCAGCACAGGCAATAGTATCGCCAAATTTCTCATAGAGACGAGTGCTGCCGGAGACATCGGCATATAGAACAACCATCCTCAACCTGGTATTACTCAATTTATCTCTCCTGACGGATCAGCCCAAAACTTCACTTTAATGGTAATTCTGAATAAAGAGCGAAGATTTGTCCTTGATCAATAAAACAGAAACTTTTTTTACCAAATTAATAATATGTACAGGCAGCATACTGCTTAATAATGCTATTGCTTCTGCACAGATATTGGTTCAATTAACTACTCTAGTGCGGCCAATTTTTCCCTGGTACTTTGCAGTTCTTCCTCGCTAACACGCAGAATCTCAAGCAGTACATCCCGGTTTTCCAGTTGCGTAGCCTGTTCTGCAAAGTCGGCATTTAATCCACCTGAAATATCTTTTTTAATCCTGTCCATACGCTCTTCGAGTTCCTGCTTTTTGTCCAATAAGTCCTGTTTGTTTTCACTCATTCTTTTCTCCCTATTGTTTGCCCCACCATTCACAAAATTCATCAAAAGTGATCTTGCCATCATGATTAGTATCGACCAGATCAAAGGCCAGGGTCTTTTCCTCCAGAGTCTTTTCACCCAGCAGCTTATCCAGCATACAACTGAACTCATCCCAATCTATCCTGCCGTTACTATCCACATCACAATCATCAAAGAACAATTTGAGTTCCTGTAATTTTTCTTCATTTATTTCAGACATATCTTTCCCCCATTCGGTATTTATAAAATTGTGTCCAGTGGTTTATACAAGTTCTCATAAGCCAGTGCTGTAGCTACAGGCTGACAGGTGATTATCCCCATATGGGTATTAAGCCCTTTAGCAAAACCAATATCCTGTTTTAAAGCCTGCAAACCAGAGGCTGCCAATTTGCTGACATACGGCAGTGTAACTGTGGTTAAAGCGATGGTAGATGTCCGTGGATAGGCACCGGGCATATTGGTCACACAATAATGAATAACATCATGTGTGACATAAACCGGATCAGAGTGGGATGTAGGTCTTGAGGTCTCAATACAGCCACCCTGATCAATACTCACATCAACAATCACCGAGCCGGGCTGCATAGACTTGACCATCACTTCGCTAACCACATGTGGCGCCCTGGCTCCTGCCTGTAATACTGCGCCAACAACAAGATCAGTGACCTTGATATGCTTTGCTATATTTTCCGGTGTCGATTCAACAAATCCCATGTTTTCCGGAGAAGCATACTGCATCGCTTCAAAACTGGATCGTTTACGACCGAACACATACACATTCGCCCCCATACTCTCCAGTGTATGCGCGGCATGTTGTCCAACAATCCCGCTACCAATCACCATGACCTTACCATTCCGTTTGCCCATCACACTCCCCAGTTGCACACCTTTGCCAGCATTGAATTTAGCCAGGTAATATCCACCAACATTTGCCGCAACATTCCCGGCAACTGCACTCATAGGTGCGAGCAAAGGTAAGCGTCCCTGCTCATCCTCGACCGTTTCATAGGCGATAGCGCTGGTACCTGCCTTGATAAGGGCATCGGTTAATGCAGCAGGAACACCAGCCAGATGAAAATAGGTGAACAGGATATTGCCTTTCAGTAGTTGATATTCCTGCTCCAATGGTTCCTTGATTTTGATCACCAAATCCCCATCCCAGGCTTCGGTAGTTGATACGATCTCTGCACCTGAAGATAAATATTCTTCA
>QNEM01000276.1 GCA_003645215.1 Gammaproteobacteria bacterium | reverse complement strand
TGATGATTCAGGACTCATAGCTTATGCGCGCCTGCTACCGCCAGGATTAAGCTACCCGGACGTAAGTGTTGGTCGTTTTGCCGTCGAGCCATCAGCCCGTCATCAAGGGGTGGGAACGCTACTGATGGAAAAAAGTCTGGAAGAAATAGATAAAATCTGGCCAGACACTGCCATCAGGATCAGTGCCCAGGCACATCTTGGAGAATTTTATGAGAAATTTAACTTTATCAAGGTTTCAGACAGTTATCTCGAGGATGGTATTCCTCATATCGAGATGTTGAAACAACAGTAAAATAATGAAGCCATTTCCTTTAGGCGATATGCCACTAGAAACTTTTCTGTCAGAGTACTGGCAAAAGAAACCTTTACTGATTCGTAATGGCCTGCCGCATCTCGATTCTCCTGTTGCCCCTGATGTTCTTGCCGGGCTCGCCTGTGAAGAAGGTGTTGAATCACGTTTGCTTATTCAGGGAAAGACTGAACAGGAATGGGAATTGAAACATGGCCCGTTCAATGATGAGATATTTTCACAGTTACCAGAGTCGCACTGGACCTTACTGGTACAAGCCGTAGATCACTGGATCCCTGAAGCAGGTATTTTACTAAACTTGTTTGACTTCATTCCACGCTGGCGCATAGATGACCTGATGATAAGTTATGCCAGTGATGGTGGTGGTGTCGGCCCACATTTTGATAACTATGATGTCTTCCTGGTACAAACCAGTGGTAAACGAAAATGGGAAATCGGTGATATCTATGACGAAACTGCCCCACTGCGTCCAGATATGCCCGTCTCTATGCTCAATAAATTTGAAGCTATTGAAACATGGATACTGGAAGCTGGTGATATCCTCTATCTGCCGCCGGGTGTCGGACATAACGGTATAGCTGAAGGTAATGATTGCATGACTTGTTCCGTGGGTTTTCGTGCCCCCTCACACAGCGAAATATTACGTGAATACACTGATTATGTTGGTTTAAATTTAAGCGAAGCCTTGCGCTATGAAGATCCTGATCTGATTGCACAATCGAATACTGGTGAAATTACTCAACAAACACTGGAGAAAATACAAGATATCCTGCGTAAATATACCGAAGATAAGGAATTGATCAGTCAATGGTTTGGTCGATTCGTCACCACACCCAAATATCAACAGGCCGATCCACTTGAATCTGAAGGTTCAGAAAATACTTATTTAATAGAAGATCTAAAATCGCACCTTGCTTCTGGTGGAATACTGGTTAGAAATGAATCATCACGCTTTGCCTTTGAAGTCAAAGCTGATAAAAACATTTTGTTCGTTGATGGATATTGTTTTGACCCTGGTGACAGAGATGATTACGATATCAATGAGTTGATTGAAATACTCTGCACTGAAATTGAGTTAAGTGATGAAAGTTTTATACAGACAGATGATAACCTCAATTTGTTGTTAAAATTTCTACAATCTGGTGCGATTTATCTTGCTGAGTCATAAAATTATATTATTGATCTTAAAGACCAGGCCAGTCCTTAACTATGCTTTCTGTAATAACCCCAATCAGGGAACGGGGAACTAGAGATGTACCGCCATCTCGTCATATTCATAATATCTTCATTGCTTCTATCAGCTTGTGCAGGTGGCGTGAGTGGCATTATGACCAGCTCAGTTCCTGGTCAGTGGCTACTTTATAAAGTAACTTATCCAGAGACTGCAAGAAAATTTGAGCGGTCCCCGGATGGCAGATGGGATAAGCTGATATTCTATGAAGGCATCATGGACCAGTTACTGCTTGTCAACCTGGGTTATAAGAAAAAGCAGGATTGGCAATCGCCGTTATTAGTCAAGGCTCTGGCAGCCACGTTTCAACAAAAATACAAAGGCAATTATATAAGTATTATCGTTGAAATCTCGCTGGATAAAATTATTATCATGTCAACTTCTTACTCCAGTAATACTAAAGAAGCCTTTGATACACTTGAGTTTGAGTTAAAAGAAATATTTGGTGAAGGCAGTTTTGAAGAATGCTTTGGCACCAAAGCACTATATGCTTTTCATTGCTTCGGTCAAATCTAGAATTAAATGTATCAAGTGTCCAGTATGCTTCAGATGGTTTAACACTTGCTACTCGCGTATTATAATCAGTGGAATGAATTCAAGCTAACATTTAGCCAAGCAACAAAACTATACCTGAAATTGGGTTATTATTAGACCAACACTCAACATTTTTGACGAGAACGATCAGATGTTTCCAAACTATATTGAACCTCTATTCCGTCCACCTAGTGAAGCAAACTCATTAATCCTGCAAGTAACAAATGGTTGTTCATGGAATAAATGTACCTTTTGTGAAATGTATACTGCACCTCAGAAAAAATTCCACTTAAAAGCTCCAGAACAAATTGAGGAAGAATTAATTGCTGTTGCAAATAAGAAGCAAAGTATCAGAAGAATTTTTCTGGCAGATGGTGATGCGATGGCACTTTCCTACCGACGCCTGGCTGATATTATGTTCGCCATTAATAAATATTTGCCTGATGTACAACGTGTTTCGTCATATTGTCTGCCACGAAACCTGAAGAATAAAACGGTAGATGAACTATCTGATTTGTATTCGATGGGCCTGAGTTTAGTCTATATTGGCTGTGAAACCGGTGATGATGAGATTCTTAAAAAAATCAACAAAGGCGAAACCTACCAGAGTTCCTTGAGTGCATTACAAAAAACCCGGCAAGCAGGCATCAAACGATCCGTAATGATTCTGAACGGCCTTGGCGGTATCAAATATAGCGAACAACATGCTACTAATTCTGCACGATTAATGAATGATGCCCAACCTGAATATCTCTCGACTCTGGTGCTTAGTTTCCCCACAGGCATGCAACACTATAAAAACAATTTCGGTGATGATTTTAAGCCACTAAAGCAACTTGAGTTAGCACAGGAAATGGAATACTTCCTGTCAGCTCTGCAACTTAAAAAAACAATTTTTCGCAGCGACCATGCATCAAATTATTTGCTATTAAGAGGAACTCTTAATCAGGACAAAGATAAATTATTACAAATCGTTCGTTCATCAATATCACAACCAGGTTCAGTTCCATTACGTCAGGAATGGCAACGCGGTCTCTAAAGCCACATTAATGGCATTAACGACTGGATAACTAATTATAAGGGGCCGGAGTCTGAAGAATCCCCACGAATAATCATAAAAACATGATCTAAAACAAGACGTTAGTGTTTTCGTTTGCTTTAAAATGAACCTGCAAGACGAGAAGTGATCATTAAAGGTGTT
>QNEM01000275.1 GCA_003645215.1 Gammaproteobacteria bacterium | reverse complement strand
TGCCCATATTTCAGGCTCCATGATTTATGGTTATAAGTTACCGGGTGCGTTCGCAGATTTCCTCTGGCTTGAAGAAAAATTTAATTTCTTCTGCCGCTGTTTCTGGCGCGTCAGATCCATGTACTGCATTTTCATTGGCCGCCCTGCCATCTCTCGCCAGATCATAGCGGATGGAACCCGGAGCAGCGAATTCTGGCATGGTTGCACCCATTAAGGTACGGTATTTTGAGATGGCATCTTCACCTTCGAGGACTGTGATCATCACCGGGCCTGAGATCATGAATTCAACCAGCATGGAATAGAAAGGTCGCTCTTTATGAACAGCATAAAATTCTTCAGCCTGCTCTTTGGTTAAATGTGCCATTTTGGCAGCAATGATACACAGATCATTCGCCTCGAATCGGGAGTAGATTTCCCCAATATAATTTTTTGCTACCGCGTCTGGTTTGATCATCGACAGCGTGCGTTCAACGGCCATTTACTTACTAACTCCAAAAAAGGATTCCCCCAAAAAGAGATTTTCCAAGGGAAAATCAGGCAAGGGAAATCTGGTGTTGCTGATTAATTAAACGCGGGATTATACGTGCTTGGAATCAAGCGTAAAGCCTTTATGTCACTTCATGTGACATAAATCTGAATAAGCAGAAAAAATTCTTTTAATCCCAACGGTTGTCGCGAGTCTGGACGATACCATCAGTGATTTGGACAGGGAAAGTCGGTACATCTTCATAGGCAGGAGGTGTGAGTGCTTTGCCTGTTTTAATGCAGAAGCGAGCTCCATGACGCGGACAGATAATTTGTTCGCCATCGAGTAATTGATCTGTCTCCAGTCCGCAGCCCAACATAGGGGAATTATCATGACTGCAATTATCTTCGATAGCAAAATATTCGCCGTCGAGATTAAAAACGGCAATTTGCACATCTCCCAGATCAACCAGCCTGGCCTGGCCCGGGCCGAAGTGTTCTGTGGGTTCGATGTTAATCCAGTCTGACATGGCAGGAATCTCTAGCAGGGCTTATATATTAATGAGTGTTAATAAAGACCAGTTTGTAGTCTGGCAGCTTCTGACATCATGGTCTGGTTCCATGGTGGATCAAAAGTCAGCTCGACATTGACCTGGGTGACATTAGGCAGGCTGTATATTTTACTGCGAACATCTTCAGCCAGAAATTCACCCATACCACAACCGGGTGCAGTCAGTGTCATGGTGATATCCACCTGGTTACCTGCTTCGACCGGGGTGACGCTGCAATTATAAATCAGACCGAGCTCGACAACGTCGATAGGGATTTCCGGATCGTAGCAGGTGCGCAGTTGATCCCAGATTAATGATTCTTCAACACTGCCATCCCCTGTCAACTCATGTACAGTTTCGGATTCATTGCTCTTTTCTTCAACTTCAAATCCCAGTGCATCAGCATCTTTACTGTCAACACGTGCAAGGTTGCCATTGATATTCACCGTATAGCTTCCGCCTAATGCCTGCGTAATATAAACGACACTGTCTTTTTCAAGGTTGATGGGAGTGCCATCAGGGATCAGTGCAGCGTTGCAGTCTCGTAGCAGAGTGATGGGTTCATTATGTTGCATGTTTCGTTCTCAATTATTCTGTTGTCGCAGAGCACTTGTCACCCTGTAATGCAGAATGCAAGGTATGCCAGCAAAGCGTCGCGCATTTTACACGTGCGGGATATTCCTTGACGCCTGCCAGTGCGGCAAGTTTTCCCAGTGCCTGCATATGTTCCTCATCAGGGTTTTCTTCTTTCATGATTAAATCATGGAAGTTCTCGAATAGTTGTTCGGCCTCTTTGATGGTTTTGCCTTTTAATGAATCTGTCATTAAAGACGCAGAGGCAACTGAAATCGCACAACCGGAACCATCAAAGCTGACATCGGTAATGACATCATCTTTTGTTGTTAAATAAAGATTTAATTTATCACCGCACAAGGGGTTATAGCCTTCGGCAACCTGAGTCGGATTTTCGAGTTTGCCAAAATTTCTCGGGCTGCGATTATGATCAATGATGACTTCCTGATAGAGATCTTTTAAATCAAACATTACGCAAACACCTCTCTGGCTTTTTCCAGGGCCTGAATCAAACTATCGACTTCGGCAAAGGTGTTATAGAAAGCAAAAGAAGCACGCGCAGTTGCTGGCACATTAAAATGTGTCATCACCGGCATGGCACAATGATGACCTGTGCGTATGGCGACGCCTTCATGATCGAGGATAGTGCCTATGTCGTGTGGATGAACGCTGTCCATGACGAAAGACAGGATGCTGGCCTTCTGTGCTGCCGTACCAATCAGGTGCAAGCCTTCAACTTGTTCTGCTTTTTCTGTAGCGTATTCAAGTAATTCATGTTCATAAGTAGCAATGGCATCAAGACCAGTTGCGTTGATATAGTCAATGGCGGCACCGAGACCAATAACACCCGCAATGTGGGGTGTGCCTGCTTCAAACTTATAAGGCAGATCGGCATACATGGTTTTTTCGAATGACACCATCTTGATCATATCGCCACCACCTTGCCAGGGTGGCATTGCTTCTAATAGCTCTGCCTTGCCGTAAAGCGCACCGATACCAGTGGGAGCAAAAAGTTTGTGGCCGGAAAACACGTAAAAATCACAATCCAGTGCCTGCACATCTACCGCGGTGTGTGGCGTTGCCTGTGCACCATCAATAATAACAATCGCATTATGATCATGGGCACGGTCGATAATAGTTTGAACTGGATTGATCGTTCCCAGGGCATTGGAAATATGCACTACCGAAACAATTTTTGTCTTTGGACTGAGTAGTTTCTCAAACTCTTCAAAGATCAGTTCGCCGGCATCATTGATTGGAATGACTTTCAGGATCGCGCCAGTTTGTTCACAAAGTAACTGCCATGGCACAATGTTTGAATGATGTTCCATTGTAGAAATAATGATTTCATCGCCGGCCTTGAGATTGCTTCTACCATAACTTTGTGCAATCAGGTTGATGCCCTCTGTTGCTCCGCGCACAAAAATAATTTCTTTTCCCGAACTGGCATTAATAAAATCACGTACCTTGCCTCTGGCTGCTTCGTAATCTGCGGTCGCTCTTTCACTTAAGGTATGCACACCACGATGAATATTGGCGTTGTCTTCTTGATAATATTTATCCAGCGCTTCAATGACCTGCCTGGGTTTTTGTGAGGTCGCAGCGTTATCGAGATAGACCAGCGGATTACCATTGACCTGCTGATGCAGGATCGGAAAATCCTGACGAATCTTTTCCACATCCAGTGTCGAT
>QNEM01000274.1 GCA_003645215.1 Gammaproteobacteria bacterium | reverse complement strand
GGTTTTTCCCACCCGGATGGTTGACTGCCGTCTTACCACCTACCGCTGAATCTACCTGAGCCAATAGCGTCGTGGGCACCTGGATGAAACGGATGCCACGCTGATACGTAGCAGCTGCAAACCCGCCAATATCCCCGACAACGCCACCGCCGAGCGTAACGAGCACCGCATCGCGTGCGAAACGACCGGAGACGAGCCGATCAATAATCGACTCGAATGTTGCAATGGTTTTGTACGACTCGCCGTCAGGCAATTCAATGCTTTCGATGCGACGTGCACCGAGAAGTGTCATCAGTTGCTGTAAATACAGCGGCCCGACCGTATCGTTGGTCACGACAAATACATCCGCATCAGCAATGAACGAATCGAGAATACCCGTCTGTTGCAGCAATCTGCTGCCGATCAATATCGGGTAACTCCGCTCGTCGAGGTCGACGATCTGTTCGATGCAGTCATTCATTTATTATCTTCGCTGCCGAGTCCGGGTTTTTCAAATGTCGCTGGATCTCAACCGTAACGCTCGCAACCGTCCGATTGTCGGTGCTAATGCACAAGTCTGCAATCTCCCGGTACAACGGATCGCGTGCTGCCAACAGATCGGTCAGGATCCGGTGCGGGTCACCGGAGCTCAGCAGCGGCCGTTCCTTGCCGCGGATGGTACGTTCGAATTGCTGGTGCACCGTCGCCGTCAGGTAAATTACGAAACCGCGCGATGCCAGGTGTCGACGGTTTTCTTCGGCCATGATTGTGCCGCCGCCGGTCGCCAGCACAATGTCATCGCGGCGCGTCAATGCATCGATGACCTCAGTTTCCCGACTCCGGAACCCGTCCTCACCTTCTTTCTCGAAGATGAACGGGATATCGACGCCAGTCCGTTCCTCGATGACGTCGTCGCTATCGACGAAGGGTCGGCCGAGCGCGTGCGCGAGACGCCGACCGACCGCTGTCTTACCCGAGCCCATCGGGCCGATGAGGAAAATATTTTCACGCTGTCCCGTCATGCTGCCGGTTGACAACCTCCTAGTCTGTCTCCTGAATTGCGTAGTGTACAGGTAAAAAAACAGCCGCTTCATTGCTGAAGCGGCTGTTTACGTTCGGCTTACGTCACACGTAAATCAAGCCCTGCTATTGTAGCAGCACCATTAGAATGGATCCGTGCAGGCTCCCACACCAAATGGGCTTATCTGTCCGGACGGACTCGAACTAACATCATTCAGGTCTGATGCGAGCGCTTGGAGAAGAAAATCCTGACTCTCGGAATATTCTGTGCCAGTAACGACCAGCTGCGATGTAATCCTTGCCTGGACCCAAAGATTGTCGCTCTGTACGTACACGACACAGACCCGGGCAATACCGCTATTATCAGTCAGCACCGTCGTGGTTGGCAACCCGCCGCCGATGGTCTCACAAAAATCATCGGCTGCGCCCGGCGGCACGGCCGTCAGCGTGGCACGATTACCCGCCTCCATGATCCCGTTGCCATTGATATCTTCGGTGATCAAATCCAGAAACCCGTCTCTGTTGGTATCTTCATCGGGGCAAGTCGCCGAATAAACCGGAGCCCAATGGTCAGACGGAACCGGGTTAATAGCCATCGAACCCTTGAAGTAAATAACGGAACGGATAGAGGCCTGCACGTTGGTGTTGGCCACGGGTTCCGGTGCCGTACCGGTCGTGTCGGTAACGATAATTGCCCATTCTTTGGAATAAAGTGATGTTGTCGGTTCGAATAAATCATCACCGGTGCCGATCGCCATATCGATAGCTGTCCCGGTTACGGTTAACAAAACGGTATTGGTGGCAGCCGGCGTATCCTGCACGGTTGCCCTGATCACAACGCCGTTGGACGCACTGGGCACTCCACCCCCCGTGTAGCTGGTGGTCGCCCGACCCTGACTGTCCGTCACGGCGGCACTGACCGACAGAAAAGATGTGCCGGTGCTGTCCTGCTCGATGACGAATACGACGACCTTGTTCTTGACCGCATTGCCGTTTACATCACGAACCGTGGCCGAAATCGTACTCTGTTTGTTCACGCCGACCGTCACTGGATTGGCCTGTAACGCCAGATCTGCAGCCGTCACCGCAATGAATTCAATCTGTACGCTGGTGCTGGTCAGCTCGTCATTGACCGCCGTGATCGAAGTCAATCCGGGCGATACAGAGCTGATCGTGATCGATGCCTCACCGTTAGCATCGGTAACAGCGATACCAGACGACAACGTACCTCGATCCGCATTGAAGGTGATGGTCTCACCGGCCTGGGGTACCCCGTTCTTGGTCCACAGAACCATGATTGTTTCATTCACCCCCAGATTCACTTCCTGTGTTTGTACCGGGGTCTGGATCGAAAAGACATCGCCCGAAATATTCACATCAGTCGTGGCCGTCAGCCCCAGCGCTGTGACTGTCAAGGTTTCTACACCTGAGTTATCCGCCGTCAGGGTGACCGACTGCTGGCCGCTGACCTGGGTCTGCACGGTCGTGGCGGACAACGTATTGCTGTTTGCAGAACTCACGTTGACGCTGGCCTCAATGCCGGCATTCTGGGAATCCAGCAAACTGATCGTATAAAGAGAGCTGTCGCCGAGCGCCAGCGCCGGTGACCCGGTGATCGACAGCGTGGTACCCGTCACTTGCACCGTAACCGAACCCGCTACGCTGCCGGCAGAGGCCGTGACGGTGATGGCACGGTTGGTCGGATCGGAACCATTGTTGAGCGTGGCAACCGCCTTGCCATTGATATCCGTAGTCGTTTGGATCCCGGAAACTGATCCGGAGGATGTCGTGAATTGCACGACGACACCTTCCAGCACCGCATTGCCCGCATTCTTGACGGTCGCCTGAATCGTTATTTCCGTGGTACCGGCGGCACTCGAATTCAGCGTCGGCGAACCGGCTCTGAGCTCAATGGTCGCGATCTGTTTATCCGGACCTCCGCCAGCAGGGTTCAGCAACGAGCCATCACTGCCCCCACCGCACGCCACAATGAATGTAGTCACCAGAATTACCAAAAATACTTGTAGCCTTTTCATACTATATATCCTTATGCCGCAACCTAATTGCGACCAATCCTTAATAAATGCTCGAGCCTTCTTTTAGTATTTTTGGCGTTACAAAAATTAGCAGTTCCGTTTTCTTCGACTCTGTTCGCGTGGACCTGAAGAATACGCCCAGGAACGGAATGTCGCCGAGATACGGCACCTTGGTTATTGTTTCCCTCTGTTCAGTTTCATAGATGCCGCCAAGCACAACAGTCTGTCCGTTGTTGACCAGTACCTGCGTCTCGATGGAGCG
>QNEM01000273.1 GCA_003645215.1 Gammaproteobacteria bacterium | reverse complement strand
TGATCATCGCCGGCACCGCCGAAGACTGTATCATTGCCCTTGCCGGCATCGATATCATCATTTCCTTCGCCGCCGTCTATAAAATCGTCGCCACTGCCGGACTTGATTTTGTCATCGCCCGCACCGCCGTATATAACATTATCGCCCTTGCCGGCATTGATATCATCATCACCCGAACCACCGTCTATAAAGTCGTTGCCGCTGCCCGCCTTGATGTGATCATCGCCACCAAGCGCAAAGATAATATCATCCCCCCCTTTAGCATCTATATGATCACTTTCATCGGTCCCAATGATCAGATCGTTAGAAGAAGTACCTTTGATTTTATTTTTTTTATTCTTTGACATGTCATCTCCCTTTACACAATACGTTAAATAAATTGTTGCCAGACAGTTTTCTATACAAATAAGTTAAGAAAATAGCTGGTCACGACGTCAGAAAAACCAGTACAGCTTTTGCTTTAATTCGATAGATTAATTAGAACTTATACGACCAATGATTAACCACATTGATCACACGTACACATGCCCCGCACATGAACCCTTCACAGTTAATAATAGGACATGTTTATTATTATGGCTAGTAGATCACAAAGATTTAACGAGAAGCTTGTGCAAGTGAGAAAATACTGCTAGGGAGTTCCAGTTTCCCACTTCAAGGCGAAGACCTCACAGGTACAAAAATACATGAGCTGCCGTGTGACATCACCCAGGACAAACATTACTTATTGTTTTTCAATGTAGGCCACCAGTTCATCATAGAAAGGCTGTAATGATTTAATACATGGCGCAATCTCACACCAACGGCTAGCGCGCCTGGCCAGGGTTATTGCCTGCTTCTTTACTACACCTATATGATCGAGTTGCATGCACTTGTCTGGATCCCACCAGTCTTTATCCGCCTTTCGATCAACTATCAGTGCCAAGCGTATCGTCATATGCAGTGTTCCCATAAGAAAAAAGTAAGGCAAGTCTTTCTCACTACACCCAAGCATACGCATGGCTGCATCTATAAGCCTGGCCTCAACTACTGGATCAAGTTCAGGCATGTATTCATCACCAAGCATCCAGGCAACGTCATCCATGGGATGACGTTTACCTGCATGTTCCCAGTCGATCCAATACACGCGTTGCTGATCATCCAACAGTGCATTGCCGAGCCTGGCATCCCATTTTATAAATTGTGGTTGCTCTATCTTCAATAGTGATGCCACATCAGCGACAGGATACTTTGGCAGTTTCATGGAAAGTTCTCCTGCCAGGCGCATGGGCGCCTGTGCAAATTTCATGTTCCATTCTTCTGTTTGCCCAATCTCTGCCACGCGGGCACCCAAACCGGTGTGCATGGCGGCCAATTGATAGGCTTCAATAGACTCTAATACCTTACCTAACAGGGCTTCCTGATCATGCTCGGCAACACTATTCAAGGCTATACTCAAACGGTTGTCGCCAAGATCCTTTTGAACAACCCACTTGCCATGCTGAACAAGCAACTCAGGCACCGGTGCACCGGCCTTATGTAGTTCATGTAACACACCTGCTTCCAGTTGTGCACGCCCCTCGGAACGACGTGAGCTGAGGATAAAGCTTTGGCCTGAGACCCAAACTCGAATAGATTTTCTACTTTTCCCGCCCGGATAATCGATACTGTCTGGTGGGGCGCCCAGCAAGTGGATACAACACTCTTCAACACTTTCTAATACAGCACCATCTGCCACACCATTACCAGTCAATGAATTCATTGCACACAAATCATCCTGTTGATGTTCTCAATAGATCCTGGTTTTCGACAATGACACATGTGCCCGACAGTCATCCTATGCTTACTAGCAACCAGGAGAAAAAATTATTATAGCTCGGTTAACCACGAAAGTAGCAACAAGGCAGAACACCTTAAAAAATACTCTTTAGTGTCTGTGAATGTATGTGTATGTACAATAGAAGAGATTACTGATGTATATTTAGCTTATCCGGTTTATTAAGAATAACAAAACCCGGACCAGTACTGGTTGATCTGCCATGAAAAATGTCAGAAAGACTTTTTCAAGTTAAACTGTTCAGACTATGATGTGATTATCAAGGGGGATTGTAATGTTTATATACCGTGTTACGGGGCTATTTCTCCGCCCAATGACTACCTGGGAAGAAATCCACAAGGATGAAGGAAATATGCTCGCGGCCATGGTTCCGGCACTCATCCTGGGTCTGATCCCTGCTATATGTGGATATATCGGTACAACCCAGACGGGATGGACAATTGGCGCTGGTGAGCCAGTGCGGATAACAGAAGATAGCGCAGCGACTATCGCTATTATGTATTACATAATAATTCAGGTTGCGGTTTTCTCCGTTGGCTGGATGGTTCACTGGATGGCTAAAACCTATGGTTCGAATCCATCCCTGCCCACCTGCATCAGGTTGGCCGCCTATATTCCGACACCGCTGTTTTTAGTGGGTTTCATGCAATTGAATCCCGTACTGTGGCTAAATTTGGTCGTCGGCTTGCCAGCTACAGCCTATACAGTATTCTTACTCTATACCGGCATCCCTACCATGATGGATATTTCCAAAGACCGCGGATTCGTTTTTTCCAGCGCGGTGCTTATGGTGGGCATGATTGGTTTGGTCGGTATGTTGGCCGTCACCGTTTTCCTCTGGGGAATCGGTTTTGAGCCTGTATTGACTATGTAATAAATGGTGGCCATGGACGGTCACTGTCAGCTTGCCAACACATCAAACAATCCGGCAGTTCGCCTTAAAAAAACTCTTCATACAAATAAGAATTTATTGAATATTTGAAATGGTGGCCAGGGACAGAATTGACAAATTCGTAAGGAACGAAATTTGAACAGCCGCAGGCTGGCCCGTAGGGCGAAAACCAGGGATGGTTTTTGTAGCTTGCCGACACATCAAACAATCCGGCAGTTCACAATAAAAACCCTTATCACTAACGAGAATTCATTGAATATTTGAAATGGTGGCCAGGGACAGAATCGAACTGCCGACACGAGGATTTTCAGTCGAAGACACGACACGCACCTCTGGCTGCTAACCCCAAGAATCTGATTATTTTTTTTCTAACCCCCTCCCGGTATCTACCTGGCGACCGAAGCAATCCCGAAGAAACCCGATAAATTTTCAGGTGCAATGCAGCAAAATCCGATCTGAATCATGGAGTTACTGAGATCGGCCACCGAAATCAAGCCGAAATTCTGAGAGACCTCCAGACTGCCACTCTCTGAGATTTTTGGCTGTGGGATTGCATCGATATCCCCCCTCCGGAAACCGCCTCAAGAAATGCCAGAGTGGG
>QNEM01000272.1 GCA_003645215.1 Gammaproteobacteria bacterium | reverse complement strand
GACGGCACGCTATGGGTTGAATACCCGATGTATACGCAGGTGCTTTTTGCATTCGATCGCATAAAGACACTCGCACCGCAACATCCGGAGTGGAAAACCACACAACCTTTCAAGGCACTGCTGGCAGGCGATATGAAAACTGTGGGCGCATCGGGAATGAAAGGGGTGACGGAAATCGTCATGGCATCACATGCCGGTATGACTGGCGATGAGTTTGAACAAGAAGTTACAAAATGGTTGGCGACTGCCAGGCATCCAAAGCTCGGTTGTTTATATAAAGAATGTATTTATCAGCCTCAACTTGAATTGCTCGCTTATTTGCGTGCGAATGAATTCAAGACCTTCATTGTCTCTGGTGGCGGTATCCAGTTTATGCGTCCCATGACCATGAAAGCCTATGGTATTCCACCATGGCAAGTTGTGGGGTCTAGTATTGTCAGTGAGTTTAAAACCAAAGATGGTAAGTCAGATATTATTCGGATGCCGAAGATCGACTTTATCGATGACAAGGCGGGCAAGCCGGTCGGTATCTATGGACATATTGGTGTTCGCCCGATCCTGGCCTTTGGCAATGCCGATGCTGACATGCAGATGATCGAATATACCAGGGCTGGTGAAGGTCGACGATTGGGACTGTTCGTTCACCACACCGATGCAGATCGCGAATATGCCTATGACCGCAAGAGCCACGTCGGCGTGCTGGACAAAGCTCTCGATCAGGCAAAAGCCAATGACTGGATTATTGTGGATATGAAGAAGGACTGGAGATCCGTGTTTCCTGACTGATGAGCCTGGATCATCACGTAATTGAGTTCACGAAATATTAACAAGGAGGAAATTGGAATCGGCAGGGTGCACCGTAGCGCACCCTGCCCAACGTTTCCGACTCTTCCGCAAAATGACCAGAAACGATGACTGGAAATATACAAATTCACATTATACAACGAGAAAATAGTTGCTTTAAAATCGGTTTAAATCAATTAAAGCGACATAACGTAAGCTTATCATCCAAGCCTAGACTATTATTATTTACACGTTTTATCGGAGAAAATTATGAACAGATCTAGAATTTTAATGCTGGCCAGTGCAATTGTGTTTGTATCAATGAGTGCAGTCCACGCTGCTGATAAGACACACGATCTTGCCAAGGCCTCACAGAATCCAATCAGCTCCCTTGTCAGTGTACCCTTTGAGTTTAATAACAATTTTAATACCGGACCGGAAGATGCTTACTTTCAGCAACTCCTGATCAAACCAGTTGTCCCCGTGAAGCTTAACGAAAACTGGAGCCTGGTCAATCGCGCCATCCTGCCAGTGCTCTACCAGGAAGGACTGGTCAAAGGCCAGGAGGACAAATGGGGGCTGGGTGATTTCACCTACCAGGGTTTCCTGACGCCG
Source organism: Gammaproteobacteria bacterium (assembly GCA_003645215.1). Taxonomy (GTDB): domain Bacteria; phylum Pseudomonadota; class Gammaproteobacteria; order Eutrophobiales; family Eutrophobiaceae; genus SMWN01. Next base: position 1,919 of record QNEM01000272.1, on the reverse strand, counting down.
GCAAAACCGGGAAAGATTATCTGGGGTATCGGCCCTTCAGTAGTCGCACCACTAGGCACCAATGATCGTTTCAGTTCAAACAAGTGGTCACTTGGACCGAATGCCGTTGTACTGACCATGCCAGGCCATTGGGTCATGGGCCTACTCGTGTCTAATGTCTGGGATGTGGCGGGAGATTCGGATGCCGCCGATGTCAGCAGCTTCACAGCGCAGTATTTCATTAACTACAATATGAAAAAAGGTTGGTATCTAACATCGGCACCAGTGATGACCGCGAACTGGGAGGCAAATAGTTCCCAGCGCTGGACGGTACCTATCGGTGCAGGCGTTGGTCGAATTTTCCATATAGGCAAGCAAGCCATCAATGCCAAGCTCGCAGGCTATTATAATGTCGAAAAGCCGGACTTTGGATCAGATTATGATATTCAGGCAACGGTCACCTTCCTGTTTCCGAAGTAAAATAGGGATTATTTAATAATGAATAGGAAGATTCACAAGGTTTTTCTATGCGCAACAATGGTGCTCGCCTTGTGCGGATCGGTGGTGACCCAAGCGGCCGACAGCAACGACAGCATCTGGACTCGTGAAAACCTTTTCGGAGACTGGGGTGGGCTACGTACGAAACTTAGCGACCACGGTATCTACGTCGATCTAAGGTTGACACAGATATTCCAGGGAGTTACGAGTGGGGGTGTCGATACCGGCTCCGAATACGGTGGGGTCATGGACTACATCGTCAATGTAGATGGACATAAACTCGGTCTCTGGAAAGGTCTGGCCTTCAACGTGCATGTACAGACGAGGTACGGAGAAGATACCAGTTCGCTAGTGGGTCCACTCTCGCTTGCGGCAACGCCATTATTGTATCCGTTACCTGGAGATTACCACGGTACTGACGTCACTGGTGCTGCAGTTTACCAGACCTTCTTCGATGGTAAGGCCCAGGCATTTTTTGGTAAATTGAATACCTTCGATTTAGTGCAAGGAATTTTCCCCGCGACAACTCATAGTGGTGTGGGCGGTTTTATGAACGTCAATGCCCTGGTCACGGCCATGCCCTGGTTTCGTTATATCAATCTTTCTCAATGGGGCGGTGGAGCCTGGACTGTCGTAAATGGTTTACCCAATACAGGGGTGGTCATACTGGGTCAGGAAAATACAACAACAACCTGGTCTACCAATGGTGCCTTCGGTGATGGTGTCGGATTCTTAGGGTTCTATAAATATAACTACAAATTAAATGACAAAGATGGATTCGTTATGGGGTTTGTGGGTGGCAGCACGAAAGATTTCCAATCTCTGGATCCGATCAGCTGGCACGTAGTGCCAGGTGAGGGTTTAGTTGATTCCGAGAAAAAAAATCCTATCGATGTTGCCGCCTACGTGTACCAGGTTCTCTGGCAAGGGACGGGTAAGGAAGATGTTCATGTCTTGATGGGTGGAACCATAGGTGATGACGATCCTAATTTCTCAGACTGGAGTACTTTTGCATCACTCGAGGCTTACGGTGTGTTGGGATCGCGACCGCACGATCGTATGGGAATTTCCGGATGGTACACCGGCATCACTGGTAACGTACAAGATCTGACATCCACCGTAGGTATCGATTTACGTGATATCTGGGGTGTGGAGATGTATTACAACTATCAAATCGCCCCGTGGATTCATGCCAGTGCGGACATTCAGTTCTTGCAGGATGCACAGGCGGATGACGACGTGGCCATTGTTCCCGGAATTCGACTGGTGATGGACTTCTAAAAAGTATTTATGCCAAAGTAGTAAGATCACTGTAAGAACAGAACGAGCCAGACCATAATGACCTGACCCGTTTTATTTGGAAGGAACTCCGCTTTCCACAGGGCACAATGCTTGCAAAATACTTAAGCTACCAGCTTAATGATTTCTGATTTTTTAAAACG
>QNEM01000271.1 GCA_003645215.1 Gammaproteobacteria bacterium | reverse complement strand
TTTATGGACCCGAATGTCGATTCTGAATGTTGCACGGATGGGGAAATTCTCTTCAGACCGTGCTATAGCTGAATATTGCCAAGATATTTGGAAAGTTGAACCTGTACCAGTTGAGCTTAGCAACAAAGCATAATGGGATAATTCATATGACTTTATACTTCTCATAGGGCTAATAGAAAGCGTGAAATATACAAAAATGAGGCTGACTGATCCGTTAATTCAGCTGTGTAATGTGATATCAGGTTTATCAAAATGACAGAAAGCCTATATATTGCGAGTCTTGAGTCTAATAGCGGTAAGCTTGTCATTTCCCTTGGCGTTATGGAAATACTTTCACAGCGCGTTAATCGCTTGGGGTTTTTTCGTCCAATATCTTCCGGAACGGCTGAAGATGATAGCCATATTCAGCTTCTAGCAAATCGTTTTAACCTTTGTTTGGAAGTGGAACAGATGGTGGGTGTTACCCACGAACAGGCTAGGGCATGGATTGCTGCTGGTGAAGAGACCCGTCTTTTCCGTGAAATTATTGCCAGATTCAAACAAGCAGAAGAATCGTGTGATTTTCTCCTTTGTGAAGGCCCTGATATTAGCCATCTTTCTGATGCTCTTGACTATGATATGAGCATTCGTATTGCCAGAAGCTTTGGTTCACCAGTAATCTATGTTTCATCAGGCTATAAAGAAGATATTACAGGACTACTCGAAAATGTTCGAGTTGCTGAAAAGACATTCAGAAAACTCAATTGTCCATTGTTGGCCGTGTTAGTCAATCGGGTCGATCCTGACATTCTAGAGAGCGCAAAAGTTGAGTTGGTCAAATTATATGATGGTAATTTGCTGACAGAGTTGTTGCCTGAGATAAATGGTTTGCAAAATCCAAGTTTGGGAGAGATCGTTGAGTCACTAGATGCTCAGTGGTTCAATGGACCAAAGGATAGACTGCAACGCTGTGTGAATAACATCAAAATTGCAGCTATGGGTCCTGCCAATTTTTTAAGTCATCTAGAAAAAGATGATCTGATTATCACACCTAGTGATCGGCCTGATATTATCTTCACTGCCTTGGGTGCCATAGCCTCTAAAAATTATCCATCACCTGTGGCAATACTGCTCTCTGGTGGTTTGAGCCCAGAACCATCCATTGTAAGATTATTAGATGGGCTAGATGAGTTGGCAATTCCGATTTACAGTGTGGCCGACGATACTTATCAAACGGCTATGCAGGCTGCGGCGATTAAAGGAACAGTACGTCCAGACAATGAGCGGAAAATTGCTCAAGCACTGGGCATGTTCGAGAGCAATATCAATATTCCAGCCTTGGAAAAAAGAATACGGGTGACGCCTTCTACCAGCATGTCACCACTGATGTTTGAATATTCACTTTTCCAGCGGGCACGTCAGCAACGTCAACACATTGTCCTACCTGAAGGTAATGATGATCGTATTTTGCAAGCTGCTGAAATTTTGCGTTTTCGGGATGTGGTAGATCTGACCATCCTTGGTGAAAAAGACAAGATTCAGGCAAGAGCCGCGACTCTTGGACTAAAGTTAGAAGGCGTCAATATCATTGATCCTCAACATTCAGATTTACACGAGAAATTCTCACAGAGATTTTTTGAGCTTCGTAAACATAAGGGCATAACTATTGATAATGCCCGTGATTCGATGAATGATGTTAGTTATTTCGGAACGATGATGGTAGATATGGATATGGCTGACGGCATGGTGTCAGGAGCTGTCCATACAACGGCTCATACTATTCGACCTGCCTTTCAGTTTATTGGCACTCCACCAGACGTTCTACTGGTTTCTTCAGTTTTTTTGATGTGTATGGATACTCGGGTACTTGTTTATGGTGACTGCGCCGTTAATCCTAATCCAACATCTGAACAGCTTGCTGAAATTGCCATCAGCTCGGCCAAGACTGCACAATTGTTTGGTATAGAACCTATAGTTGCAATGCTGTCTTATTCCTCTGGTGATTCTGGTGGTGGAGAAGACGTTAAGCTGGTACGTAAGGCAGTAGAAATTGCTACGCAGCGCCAACCCGATCTGAAAATTGACGGTCCAATTCAATATGATGCTGCCATTGACGCTACGGTAGCAGGTAAAAAGATGCCTGATAGTGAGGTTGCAGGAAAAGCGACAGTCTTTATCTTTCCTGATCTGAATACTGGTAACAATACATATAAGGCGGTGCAACGCTCATCAGGCGCTGTAGCTATTGGCCCTATTTTGCAGGGCTTGAATAAACCAGTTAATGACTTGTCTCGTGGTTGTCTGGTTGCAGATATTGTAAATACGGTGGCGATTACAGCTATACAGGCACAGATTTCTTAGATGAAAATATTAGTACTCAATTCTGGTTCATCATCACTTAAGTTTCAGCTTTTTAAGGAAACAGATTTGTCTGTTCTTGCTTTTGGATTAGTCGAGAAAATTGGTGATAGCCAAAGTGCAGCCAAACTTACTTTTGTTGATTCATCAGGATATGAAAAAGAACTTACACGAAGTGATTCTGTAGCCGATCATCGTGAGGCTATCATGAGTATGATAGAGCTGTTGCAAGCAAGTGGAACGCTTGTTGATTTGAGCGAATTGGCGGGTGTTGGACATAGGGTAGTGCATGGTGGTGAAACCTTTCACCAACCGATACAGATTGATGAGACTATTATTACTGCTATAGAAGATCTGATACCCTTGGCTCCCCTTCATAATCCTGCCAATCTGGTAGGGATTAGGGTAGCTATGGAATATGCTGCTCATATACCTCAAGTTGCAGTTTTTGATACAGCCTTTCATCAGTCTCTTCCTGAACATGCCTATATTTATGCTCTTCCCTATGCGTTGTATGAGGAGCATAAAGTCCGACGTTATGGATTTCATGGGACATCTCATAGCTATGTGGCACAACAGGCGGCACATTATCTTAATAAGCCATTAGAGCAGCTGAATATTATTACGCTCCACCTTGGTAACGGTGCCAGTGCTGCAGCCATCAAAAATGGAAAGTGTATTGATACGTCCATGGGATTAACTCCTCTTGAAGGCTTAGTGATGGGGACTCGTAGTGGCGATCTTGATCCTGCTATCCTTTTTTACTTAGGTAGAGAATGTGGTTTGGATTTGGAGGCCTTAGATACATTATTAAATAAAGAAAGTGGGCTTAAAGGGATTTGTGGTGACAATGATATGCGTGCGATTACTAATGCCGCAGAGCAGGGGGATAGTCAGGCTATGCTTGCCTTGACCATATTCTGTTACCGACTCAAAAAATATATAGGTGCCTATATGGCTGCCCTTGGTGGGGTAGACTGTATTGTGTT
>QNEM01000270.1 GCA_003645215.1 Gammaproteobacteria bacterium | reverse complement strand
TCTTTATTGATGACAGGATCTGTAGCAGATTTTTTTGTATCGTGAAGCTATTATTTCTGTTATGCCTGTTCTTTCCTGTCAGTCTGCAGGCCGATGTTTCATGGCAGACACAGTCATCACATCATCTGGCGCAGTTACTAAAAAGTAACCCGGAACACCTGCTGGAGCTGAATGAGGCAGAGCTAATCGTTTTTTATCGGGAGCGCAAATACAAACCCCTGTGGTTAGATGCAACTGGTCGGCTAAATCGTGCCTATGATTTACTGCATGTCATTATCCATGCCGAGGATGAAGGGCTTGAACCTTCTGATTACTACCTTGAAGAAATAAAAAAATTCTGGGATTCAAAAGAACCGGGGGAATCGATTTATCTCGACCTGTTATTGACAGCAGCCCTCTATCGTTACAGCAACCACGTGTACTCAGGCAGGTTCGATCCGCGCGACCTCGATGTCGACTGGCATATTCAGAACAGACCACTGGATGTCAGTAACCTGTTGGCAGAGGTAGCGAAGAATGAATCCATAACACAAGTACTAAAAGAACTTGCCCCTCAGCATTCCGGTTACCAGTTATTAAAAGAGCAATTGCAACGTTTTCGTGACCTTAAACAGCACGGTGGATGGCAAAAATTTAAACCGGGCCCGACTCTCGAACCCGGTGCGCATCATCAGCAGGTGGTGCAATTAAGGCAGCGGCTGGAAATGACAGGTGACCTGGTCGAGTGTTCCTTGCGTGATATTGATATATTTGACCATGTACTTGCCGAAGCGGTAAAACGTTACCAGCTGAGGCATGGCCTGAAGGCAGATGGTCATGTCGGGGGGCAAACACGCAGGTCTCTGAATATTACGGTTGAGACAAGGATCAGGCAGATCCGAATCAACATGGAGCGATGGCGCTGGATGCCACGCCAGCTGGGAAAACGATACCTGATGGTAAATATGACCGGGTTTGAACTTTATATCATGACGAATGGTTCAGCGGTGCTGACCATGCCTGTCATCATCGGCAAGTCCTACCGCTCAACGCCCAGTTTTTCAGGCCTGATTAGCAACATGGAATACAATCCCTACTGGACGATTCCTCTGAATCTGACCGTGGAAGATTATATCCCGCGTCAGATTAATGACCCTTTGTTTTTTGCAAGAAAATCAATCAAGCTGTACAGAGGCAGAGGAAATAACATGCGGGAGATTGACCCGGATACCGTGAACTGGAAGCAACTGGACAAAGAGCATTTTCCTTACTGGTTGCGCCAGGACCCGGGGCCCAAAAACGCCCTGGGCAGGGTCAAATTTCTTTTCTCCAATCCATATGAAATTTATCTGCATGGCACACCGGACAAGCACCTGTTTGACCGGCTCGTTCGCACCTTCAGTGCAGGCTGCATCCGGGTAAAGGATCCGGTTCAGCTGTCGGCCTATCTATTAAACGATGGCAGTCAGCAGATGGAAGAAGAGGTACTGGCGAATATCCACCTGGGTTCCAACCAGAAAGTAAAGCTGCCCATTGCCGTCCCTATCTATCTTGTGTACTGGACTGCCTGGATCGATAAGGATGGCGGCATGAACTTCAGGCATGATATTTATGGCCGTGATACCCGCTTGAATAACTTTTTCGGTAGTGACTAAGGAGAACGTAATTCTTAGACACTTGATATAAAACCTTTAAAACTGTAACAAATGCCCTAATATAGTGATTATCCAGTCAAAAATTGATACTCGTAGTGATGCCTGAAAAACTTGAAGAAAAAAGCAATATCGAACTGTCCCGCAGAGGTTTCCTGACTTCCATTGCTGGTGTGGCAATATCGTTAGCAAGCCCCGGCACTATCGCATCAGCTGTCCCCTCTCCTGTTTCCAGGCATGACCGTGAATTATCTTTCTACAATACTCATACCGGTGAAAAGCTTTCCGCCACCTTCTGGTCAGACGGAAAATACCTCGATGATGGTATCGAAGAAATCAGCTGGATACTCAGGGATCATCGGGCCAACATCGCAAGTCCCATTGATCAGAAATTACTCGATCTGCTGCATCAACTGCAGGTAAAAGTTGAACACCAGGCAGAGTTTCATGTGATTTCTGGTTACCGTTCGCCTGCAACCAATAAAATGTTAAACAAACGCAGTTCAGGTGTAGCCAAACGCAGCTATCACATGCTTGGAAAGGCAATAGATGTGAGGTTACCAGGTTTTGATACCAGTAAACTGCATTATGCCGCAATCTCTCTTAAAGGCGGCGGAGTTGGTTATTATTCCAGTTCTAATTTTATTCATATGGATGTAGGACGGGTTCGATACTGGTAATTAAAACACCCACAAACCCAGCCCCATTACACTGATGCCAGACAATAATAACCATGAATGATTATTCAAAATTTCTGAAAGAAGCAGAAGACATAAATAGAAAATATGCTTCAATTTATTTGAACTGTGAGATCGAGCCACTTACTATGCCATTTTGGTCATGGCAAGAAATACAGGATGGATTGGCCTTGAGGCGAGAATGGGAAGTGGATGCTTCATTAATACCCTTTTACGGCGATTGGCACAACCTGTTTTGCCTTAAAGAAAGTACAGGCGAGATCATAGCGCTGAATGATGATCGAAAAGTGCTATGCACATGGGCTTCTATCAAAGAATTTAAAAGTTGCCTGTCTGAAAAAGAAATTGGATATGATGATAGGCCACAGATAGATAGCGCATCGCTTTCTCCAGATCTAGTTGAAAAATCGAATGAATTGAAGAGGAAGCATTAATAAAAAACTTTGCTGCTGTCCGTAATACCATCATACATATCAGAGTTGCCCTAGGTCAACTTTCACTAAATTTCATCGCGTTAAACTGATAGTGGAGTTATTTATACTTACAATTATTACGAAAGGAGTACAGCCATGGCTATCGCAGAAACCGTAAAAAATTATCTGACACAGAAGGCTGTTGATTACACCCTGCCAACTCACCCGCATTCAGGCTCCAGCCACGAGACCGCCGAAGCATCTCACGTCCCCGAGGACCACATCGCAAAGGGTGTGATGGTTAAGGATGCCTCAGGCTACGCGATGATAGTAGTCCCAGCCACCAACTATGTCGAGATGAAACACGTGCGCAAGGAGCTAGACCGGGAGCTGGAACTCGTTGCAGAAGATGAATTTGCCAAACTGTTTCCCGACTGCGAACCAGGCGCCGTACCGCCTATCGGCCCCGCCTACCAGATCGAGACATTCCTTGATGAGTCACTAACCAGTCTTGCCAATGTCTATTTCGAAGCCGGCGACCACGAGCACCTTGTGCACATCAACGGAGATGGCTTTAAGGCCTTGCTGAGCG
>QNEM01000269.1 GCA_003645215.1 Gammaproteobacteria bacterium | reverse complement strand
CTTTGTGGGCGTCATGGCAACAGCATCGACGGTGGAGACATGAAAACACTCACCCTTAAAGACTCACTCAAACTTGAACTGGCTAAGGACGATGCCGTCCTAATCAGCTACGAACGATCAAGCATAGTTAACGACCTGGTTATCGGTGAAGTTGACTTCGAAGCTGAAGATGGTTCGGCCAGCTGGCAGGCACAGTTCTCCCATCACATGGTAACAGGTCACACAGTAATAGGTTAAATAAAGGTTGACATCTTACCACTTTCTTGTTATAATACGTTATACAGTTAATTAATAGGATAAGAAGATGACACAGATTACAGTAGACGCAATTGATTACCGAGTAGACGTAGATGTATTCCCTGGCAGAGACAGAGTTGCAATTGTTGGACCTGATGGGTTCGAAGCAGCCGTAGCATATCTTTGGCACGATATGGAACAGGGCGAAGTTATTTATATGGAAGAGGGCGTCGAATCACATCACATTAATATGCCAAGCGATTTGTTCTTTGAGGGTGACACCACAGAGATTGCAGAATGGATGGCAGGCACCCACCCAGCGGCATACGCATAGGAGCACAGCATGAGCACATCAAAGAAATTCTTATTAGGCGTTAGATACAACATCAAACACATCGGTGGCAACTATCGTCAGCACATTGCAGACTTGCTGACCTCAGTAGAGGGTATCATTGAGAAGGCACTAGAAGCGGCTGAGTTTGTTATTAGTATGTTTATTGTGTTGCCTGTTTTTATCGTTAGTATAATCACATTCCCAATCAAACTGTTAATACTATCTCCGATCAAAGGATCAAAGATGACCGATGAGAAGTATGAAGAGATCATCAACGAATTGAAATAGTGGTTGACATCTTACCACTTCTTTGCTATAATGTATATACACAGTTAGGAAATAGGAAGAAACGATATGTTAGACACAGTTGCAACAATTATAGGTTATGGCTTTATGTTATTTGGTATAGTGATAGCCGTCATGTTAGTAGCAGAGCAGGTACGTTACTGTAACGATGAAGACTTCTTTACACTCACATTCTTCCGCATTGGTGTTGTATATACTAAGACCGATACGGCCTTTGAGAACATGAAGAAAGTTAGACCATCAGTTAAGAAACGATTACAACTATCAATGCCCATGTGGTTCAACAAGCATGTTTGGAACATAGGAGGGAGCGAGTAATGATAACCTTATTAACGATCGCACTATGTTTAGGTGCTGCCTATGTTGTAGTGATGATAGGCTTATATGAAGCAGTAGACGATGATCTCAAAGCTGACGAGATGGTTAGAAACTTTTGGTATAAAGTGGTTGACAAGTGGTAACCCTTGTGCTATAATGTATATACACAGTTAGGAAATAGGACAACACAATGGAACTTACTAAATACGCATTAACATTTATTGACAGCACCGGTACTAAACGATTAGTATCAAAGAACGCTGAGATAGTAGGAATAGCATCAACGCCTTTTTACGACAATGAAAAGAATGTAACAAAGGCACAGCGGACTATCATAAACGATCTTAAGAAGCACTGGTTAGAGAAACGTAAGTTTTGGCATGATGCTGTAATATCAGGTGAGAAGGCCGATGAACCAGACGAATGGAAGGATGAGTGTGTTAAGAATTATAAAGACTCACTGTTAATGATTGAGCATGGTCTTACTATAAGTGAAGTGAAAATAACATTATAAAGTGGTTGACAAGTGGTAAGATTCTTGCTATAATGTATATACACAGTTAGGAAATAGGAAGAAACATTATGTCAACAGAACTTAAAGAAGTAAATGAAACGGCTAGTACTAAGTCATTAAGCGTAACACGTTTTTTTAACAAGGTGCCTAAGCTACAACTAACACAGTCAAGCGAACAAGGCTTTACATCTCCAGTTGCTCAATTTGTACATTTAGACAGAGAGCAGGCTGCGGAGTTAATGGTTACGTTAGCAGAGTTTTTAGTAGAAGGAAATCAACGATGAACAAGTTAGATAACCTAAACACAATCGAAATGCGAGAGCTATGCGAGAACGCTGGCCTGGATATGAGTGACGTGACACTTGCGAAGATAGCATTTGTTAGATACGTTTGTGAAACACATTCATTCATATACAATGCGATTGTATTCGCAGACGGTAGCGACTTGATCAGCATATGTGAGATGGAAGTATGCCTGGACAGCAATAGTGAGATCATAGCTGACTTCGCAGGGTGTCCTTTGTTTGAGAGCAACGACATAAGCGCCATATCAGATGTATGGAAGGAAGGTCCTGTGCGATTGAACGAGGACTTTAATCCTGTTGAAATATAAGTGGTTGACAAGTGGTAAGATTCTTGCTATAATGTATATACACAGTAAGGAGAACGATATGAAAACATTACCAAAGATGCAAGTTAAGTTAATAGAAGAGCAGTTGATTGACCAGGTTGCATTCCAACCAAAGAATCCACTCACTCACTATGCTAATATGTTAAAGGCTGCAAAGAGGAACTTCAAATGATACCGGGCAAAGAAGCGTTAGTCAACTTAGAAAGAATGGCAAAGGCACAGTATCAGGTATATAATGATGCAGCTGACTTAGGCATTGAAGTTACTGAGAACGAGCTGAACGGCATCCGAGCAGATGTAAAGACTCTGAAAGGTATCTACAGTGGCATCAACTTCAAGACAGGCCACAACGAAACAGGTGTTAGAAAGATCGTTGTACCACTAGAAGAAGTCGAAGCGGCAGTGTACCGCACAGTTGAAGTGACCGTACGTGTTCGTAAGGAGTCGCTTAGGACTTTGGCGTTTATAGAGTTTGTGACAAGCATGGACTCAGCTGAAGAGGTACCATTCCTTGCACCAGAGAAGTTCCAATTCAAATCAGAGTTTGCATGAAAGACTACCAAACCAAAACAGGACGGGTTGAACGGAGAGTCAACCCACGTTCACGAATACATCCAGCAGTGTTTGTCATACTTGCCTTTGCTTTAATCATATTAGGCAGCTCAAATCTAATTGGATAAAGTGGTTGACATCACACCACTTCTCTGTTATAATGTATGTATAAATTAATAAAGCGGAGTAACAAACATGCAAAAGATTATAGATAAGTTTAACGAGACAGTAGCAGAGTATCAAGCGGATTATGCTAACGATCTTGAGCTAGAAGAATGTATTGCAGGTGACACACTTCAACTAGAAGGCATCATCCTACAGTACGAAGTGAACTTGGACTTGGAAGAACTAGCACAAGAGATCCGTTACTTGGATACACTAGTACGCGACTACTTTTGTGATATGTTTGAACTGATAGCAGAAGCACAAGAGCTCAAAGCATTCTTAGGAGTTGTGTAATG
>QNEM01000268.1 GCA_003645215.1 Gammaproteobacteria bacterium | reverse complement strand
TGATATTTTTAGTTGTATTTTTGATGTGCTCGGCAAGAAAAACCATGGGCGGAATGCCGACCCCTCCGCCAATCAATAATGGAAATTTTTTATATTGCTCTAGTTTGAATGGCACACCTATCGGGCCAATTAAATCAATACGCTCACCGACCTTGCGTGTACTTAGTAGAGTAGTGCCAATACCGTGGGCCTTATAAAGCAGATCTATCCAACCTGCTTTTTTATCAACACGCATGATAGACATGGGTCGGCGCATTGGTAGTTCAGTGTCACATTGCATGTGTATGAAGCTGCCTGGCTGTGCGTGTGCTGCCGTTAGTGGTGCCTGCAAACGCATATAATATTGATCACCTGCAAATGCAGTATGCTCAAGCAGTTTTGCTTGTTCCAGGTGCAGGGTGTTACGTGATTCGGGATGTTTCATTCTGTTGCTGTGATTTCAGGAAAGCACTAAAGTTTATAAATAATATTGCCATCAACCAGCGTATGCGTAACTTTACCTGTCATTTCCCAGGAAGCAAAAGGTGTATTTTTGCCTGCACTCAGGAGCGCATCTGTTTCCACTATCCAGGATGATTCGGGATCAAATATGCAAACATCAGCAGGAGAACCAATGGAGAGATTGCCTGTGTCAAACCCTGCAATTTTAGCGGGTGCTGACGTTAATGCAGCGACTGCCTGTTGCAGTGTCAGGTTTTTGTCCCTGACTAATTGTAAGCTCAGGGGTAAAAGCATTTCAATTGTTGAAGCACCGGGTTCAGTCATACTGAAGGGAGCAGATTTGGCATCTGACTCATGGGGTTGATGATCAGAACAAATAGCAGTAATAGTTCCATTCGCCAGACCTGCACGTAGTCCATCCTTGTCCCGTTGGCTCCTGAGCGGGGGCAGGACATAACAATCCGTATTGAATGAGCTTATATCCATGTCTGTAAGGTGAAGATGGGCAATGCCGACATCGGCAGTTACATCAAGACCACGTGCCCTGGCCTCAGCGAGTAATTCAATACTTCGAGCTGTTGAAATTCTGCAAAAATGTACACGTGCCCCGGTTTGTTCAACCAGTAGCAAGGCACGACTGACAGCGACAGTTTCTGCTGTTTCCGGAATGGCGGGTAGCCCAAGCCTGGTACTGACAGGACCTTCATGTGCAACACCATTGTTTCTCAGGTAGTCATCTTCGCAGTAAAGATGTACCGTGATTTCACAAGTCGCAGCATATTCCAGTGCGCGTCTTAATACTTCTGTATCAACAATTGGTGCATAAGCATTACTTACGCCGATACAGCCAGCGCTTTTTAAGGCATGCATTTCTGCCAGCGTTTCTCCTTTCAATCCATGTGTCAGTGCACCCAGAGGAAAGACCTTCGATTTCTGACTATTTGCCGCATGCTGAAAGATCAATTCGGCAACCGCGGGTGTATCTATGACTGGAATAGTATCTGGTGGGCAACATATAGAAGTGATCCCGGAGGCCGCCGCCGCTGTAGTCTCTGAAGCAATAGTCGCCTTATATTCTTCTCCGGGTTCGCGAAGCCGTGCACAAAGATCGATCAGACCCGGACAAACAATTTTATTACTCGCGTTAATTTCCCTTTGTGGTTTGAAACCTTTAGGAGATCGACCGATGGCTAATATTTTACCTTTATCAATAAATAAACTTCCTGTTTGATCAATATTGTTTGCCGGGTCGATGATGCGGCCATTAGATATCTTTAGTCGCATCAGGCAGTTTCCTCTACTTGACTACCCGTGGTCTTATTTCCCATGGTCATGGCCATGATGGCCATGCGTACGGCAATTCCGTGACTTACCTGTTGTAGTATCACCGAGCGTTCACTGTCCGCGATACTTGATTCAATTTCGATGCCCCTGTTAATCGGGCCAGGATGCATGACAATTGCGTCTGCTTTAGCGAGTGCCAGTTTCTTTTCGTCCAGTCCATAGCGTTTGAAGTATTCATGTTCACTGGGCAGCAGCGCACTACACATACGTTCTCTCTGCAGGCGTAACATCATGACGACATCCACATCTTTCAGGCCTTCATTCATATCATAATATGCATGCGCACCGAGGCAGCTAATATCAGCGGGGATCAAGGTCCGGGGACCAATGACTCTGATCTCTGGTACACCAAGGATGCTCAGTGCATGAATCTCCGAGCGTGCGACCCTTGAATGTAATACATCGCCAATGATGGCTACCTTGAGTTTGGTGAAATCAGGTTTGTGCTTGCGGATGGTAAACATATCCAGCATCGCCTGGGTGGGATGTGAATGACGACCATCACCACCATTAATGACTCTTATATGTGGTGCAACCTTCGAGGCAATGAAATGCGCCGCGCCACTATTGGCATGTCGAACGATAAACATATCACAATGCATGGCTTCCAGAGTTTGTAACGTATCTGACAGGGTCTCGCCTTTTTTGGTTGCTGAGCTAAGGATATTCAGGTTCAGTACATCGGCAGATAGTCTTTTTGCAGCCAGTTCAAATGTTGTTCGAGTACGCGTGCTGGGTTCGAAGAACAGATTGGCGATTGTAATGCCGCGTAACAGGGGGACTTTCTTTACCGCACGTTCACTGACAGCAGCGAATGATTCGGCATAATCAAGAATTTCAAAAAGCAGGGAACGGTCAATACCTTCGATGGTAAGAAAATGTTTAAGTCGACCTTGGGCGTCGAGTTGAATATTGTTTCCTGTCATTCCGTCCCGGTTATTTCCAGAGTCAGATCCCCTTGCTTATCGATCTTGGGGCTATCGCCCTCAGGGTTTTCTGCGGCGCAGAGCTTAACATGTTCTCCGGGCTTTAGCGCTAATATTTTACCAACAAAATCTGCCTGTATAGGGAGTTCATGTTCACCGCGATCGATAAGCACGGCCAGGCGCACGCTGGCGGGACGACCATAATCAAAAATTTCGTTTAGTGCTGCACGAATTGTCCTGCCAGTATGCAGTACGTCATCCACCAGTAAAATGTGTTTATCTTCGACATCGAATGGCAATTTTGAAGGGGTGACCTGTGGATGTGTGCCTATACGACTGAAGTCATCACGATAAAAGGCAATGTTGAGTTTGCCAAGCGGGTGCTGAAGTTCAAGTTCCTTATGTAGTCTTTCTGCAATCCATACACCGCCAGTATGAATTCCGATCATCAATAATTCTGACAATTCTTTTGCTGCTATTGTAGTTTTTACATTAGCGAGCATTTCATCAATATATTGATCAACGTCTGTCATGGTTTATTAACATCTTTTATGGCATTTTTCATTTCAGGTAATTTTTGAGCGGCGATCTTATCATGATTCATGTTTATTTTGATTTTCTGCAAACCATGTTTCCAGAATGGCCTGTGCAGCAACCGGATCCAGATCGGTTGTT
>QNEM01000267.1 GCA_003645215.1 Gammaproteobacteria bacterium | reverse complement strand
TGTTCCACCAAGACCGATGGCCACAACAAGTATCGCAGCAATCGTTAGCGGGCTTTTATACCAGATATACCTGTCTTCAAATTCCGCAAGAAAATGTTCGACCGTCGGGCTACGATCCTTACGTTCGAATGCGATAGCTCTTTGCAGGGCACAGTTTTGTTTTTTCCTTAAGCCCTTAACCATGGGTGGCTTGAGGTTATTTTCCTTGGCCTTGTTTGCAGGTAACTTATTGAAAGGATGTTTGCCTGTCAGTAGTTCATAGCACATACAACCCAGGGCATAGGTGTCATCTCGGGTATCGGGTTCTTCACCCTCCAGCATCTCGTAGCTGGCGTAGGCAGGCGTCAATGCACCTAATTGACCTGGGTCAAACAGTGTTTTCTCTGTCTCACCAGTGACAGGGTTTTTTACCGCACGCGCGATACCAAAATCCAGTATCTTCACCGTGCCGTCGTTACATAAAAAGGCATTACCCGGTTTCAGATCTGAATGCACCAGTCGTTTATCGTGTGCATAAGCGAGGGCATCAACCAGTTGTTTGATCATGGGGAAGGCTTCATCGAAAGGCAGGCCACCCTGTTTTTTTACCGTTTTCTTGATGAAATCTTTTAGCTCCATGCCCTCCATCAGTTCCATGGTGATATAGACAGGCGTTCCGGGACCGGCAATGCGGTCAAAATCATAGATTGTCGCTATATTCGGATGCGCCAGTTTTTGTTGTCGGCTGGATTCACGTTGCAGTGATATAAATGCTTCTGGATGGTCTTTGAAATCTTCGTTTAATAGTTTGATTGCGCAATAAGGCTTCTTGTCTCTTGCCTCTTCCTTGAGAAGATCCAGGCCTTTGTAGACCTTACCCATACCACCGATACCAAGCACGCTGATCAGTTTAAAACGCTGTTTGATGATAGAACCGGGGCCCAATGTTGTTTCTGATTGAGGGGCTTGTGTTGAGGGATCAGACCAGGCAGTTTCAGCGGGTCCCGTGCCAGTTGTTATTGAGGGATCATGAAGTGCGCTGAGATCAACATCGATACCACTCATGTCGGAGGCGCCGGTGACATCAAAGCCTGAGACTTCAGGTGTATCATTGGCCTGGGGTCCACCCTCAAGTACCTGTGTGGCATCATCGACACCCGCGGTTGGAGCTACGGGTTCCTGAACATTATCTTCCTGGGCAAAGACTGTTGAATCAGCAGATGCCTCTGCACCAGCCTCTGTTTCTGAGGCATGCGCTCTTCTATACTGGTTAATCTGGCTCTTGAGTTTTGCGTAATCCTGATCGTTAATAGATTTTTGATCATACATCTCATCGAGTTGACTGAGCATGCGATTGGCATATTGCGGTGTTTTATCAAGCAGTGAGGTCAATTGACCGGCCAGAACCTCAACATCCAGATTGCCTTTTGCAAGTGCTTCAAGTGCTGTTTTGAAATCAGCCACGGACTACTCCTCCACTCATTAAACTAACCATGATTATTCGACATCAATTACAATAGTGGTGACATTGTCACCCGCACCTCTTTCCAGGGTGAGTTCAGTTAATGCCTTGCAGGCCTCTTCGGCACTGCCAACAGCCAACATTTCTTCAAATTCTGTATCTTCCAGATGCTTGGTCAGGCCATCACTACAAAGCATATAACGATCACCAGATTGCATTTTCTGGATATCAAAATCTACATACAGATCTTCTGCTGCACCCACGGCCCTGGTGATCATATTGCCGTGAGGATGCGTTGCTGCTTCCTGGCGACTGATCAAGCCTTGCTCGATGTAAATTTCGACCTGTGAATGATCAGTTGTTAGCTGTACCAGGGAACCATTACGTAATCTGTATAGTCGGCTGTCTCCGGCCCAGAAAAATGTGCAAAGATCATCATAAGCAAGCATACCGACGACTGTACTTCCAATCGTCACATTCTTTGCTGATTCACGTGCCTTCGCGATTAAACGCTCATTAACCTTTACAAGCCTGTCTTCAATATCATCTATGTATCGTTCGAGTGTGATGCCTTGATGTATTTTACCAAGTGATTTGACTATCATCTGACTGGCGACATCACCAGCTTCGTGGCCACCCATACCGTCAGCCACAGCCCACAAACCTATTTCAGGTTTCTCGAGCAGTGAGTCTTCATTGTGTTTACGAACCTTGCCAACGTCAGTAATACCAAACGATGACCATGAAAGGTTAGCAGAAGACTTGTTTTCTACCATAACCATCGTGTTTCTATCACTTGTTTAACTACCTTATAAATTTTTCTGAAAAAATCTTATAAAATGTCAATCTGATTTCAGGAAACGAGCAGCTTGAACTCCACTACCTCTTCAGGATCTTCACTAAAACCTCTCCCAAGACTGATGCGACCGTTGCCGGTTAATGGGATCTCTTCCCGGCGAAGAAATTCTTCGGGAGAACCATCTACCATGACGTGTGTGCCATTAGTGCTTTGATCAACGATAAAAAATTTGTCCCTGCGTAGTTCTATACGGACATGTTGCCTGGAGGCCAGTTTTTCATTGATTGTAAGATCACAATTCTGACTTCTGCCCATCACCAGACCGGGCCGTTGTTTACTGAGTTCAACGGCCTGACCGTTATAAGTTAAAGTTAGTTTTGCTTCCGGTGTTGGCTTGTCCAGAACCATACCTGTAGCCATACGTGTGACATCTTCTTCCTGCCAGATGATTTCGAAGATATCGATCTCTTCCTTTTTACCTTTGATGGGTGCGTGATCAACAAAACGTGTACTGGCACGCATTGCTGGGGGTAATTTATCCAGCGTATCCTGCGTGGTAATGATTTGTTTTGCCTTTGCCTGTGCCGCCATTCTTGCTGCAATATTTACGGCATCACCAAATACATCACCACCTTCCATAATTGCCGGGCCGAAGTGCATTCCTATCCTGATTGCAACGGGGGAGCCATCGCTACACGTTTCTGCTTCTTCTTCGAATGTCTCTTGTATTTCCCAGGCCGCTGTACCTGCATCTTCTGCTGTCGGAAAAGTACACATGACTTCATCACCAATGGTTTTAATGACCGTGCCACTATTCTGGGAGGTTATTTCTGACATCGTATCGATCGACGCTGCAACCTTTGCTCTTGCAGCCTGATCTCCGAGCGTGTCATAAAGTTTGGTACTGCCCGCTATGTCAGCGAACATGATGGCGATATTTATGGTTTTTGGTGCCATAGTTTCAGATGATTTTTATTGTGCCCAGTTTATGTTTTACGCATTACAAAGGTGCTTGTTTCATGAATACATTTGCGACCCGTGAAATAGTTACTGCATTCTCTATGCTTGTCATCATACTCTATTATTCTTCAAGGGAAAATCCTAACATAAAAACATTAACAGTGGTGGGAGTAGTGCCGTGGATTTACA
>QNEM01000266.1 GCA_003645215.1 Gammaproteobacteria bacterium | reverse complement strand
TGGATACTGATCTCGGTATTGATTCGATCAAGCGTGTAGAAATCCTGTCCGCATTACAGGAGAAACTACCTGGTGCACCAACGGTTAATCCGGAAGAGTTGGGTACCTTCCAGTTTCTTGAAAATATTGTTGATTTTATTGTTGCAGCCATGCCAAAGACGGCACACGATGAGTCGACCACTTCGCCTACAGTATCTGTATCAAATGATGCATTAAACAATGTCTTGCTAAAAGTCGTTGCAGAGAAAACCGGTTATCCGGAAGAAATGTTGAGCCTTGAAATGAGTCTGGATACAGATCTTGGTATTGATTCGATCAAGCGCGTTGAAATCCTGTCTGCCTTACAGGAACAAATACCAGAAGCACCGATGGTCAGCCCGGAAGATTTGGGTAAACTTCAAACCCTGCAACAGATCGTTGATATTATGTGCGTTGAAACAACATCAACACAACAAGTATCAACAACCCCGGCAAAAACACAAGGCATCAACATATCTTTATTATCAAACGTGCTGCTGGAAGTGGTTGGTGATAAAACAGGTTATCCCATGGACATGTTGAACCTGGACATGAGTCTGGATACTGATCTCGGTATTGATTCCATCAAGCGTGTTGAGATTTTATCCGCGCTGCAGGAAAAATTACCGGAAGCACCCATGGTTAGTCCGGAAGATTTAGGTAATCTGCAAACCCTGCAACAGATCGTTGATTTTCTTGCCCAGGGAAATCCAGACAATAGTAACGTTTCAGTCACAGATGTCTCTGCAACGACAACTGTCACTGCAAATAATGACGAACTTGCAGAAGTGATGCTGGATGTTGTTGCCGATAAAACGGGTTACCCGGTTGATATGCTCAACCTTGAAATGAATCTGGAAGCCGATCTGGGCATTGATTCTATCAAGCGCGTTGAAATACTTTCCGCGTTGCAGGAACGCATGCCTGAAATGCCAACCGTGAAACCGGAAGACCTGGGGTCATTACAAACCTTGCAACAGATTGTTGATCATATGCTGACCGACACAACGCCTTCAGCGCCCGTAGAAACAGAAACAACGTCAACAGCAATCACAGAAGCTGTTGCTGATGAAATAGTTGCCACGATAGAAAGACAAGTCTTAACGGCCGTCAACTTAATAACTCAGCAAGAAGAGATATCATTGCCTGAAGGTGCAACGGTTTGGATCACCAAAGACAAACCAGCGATGACAAAGGCGCTCTGTATGTCTTTTAAAAGAAGAGACCTGAACCCAATCATCGTGACACTTGATGCTATTCCTGAAGATGAAATTCATGGCGAAGCACTAGCTGGCTTAATCATCCAAACACCGGCTATTCCCGACCAAACGTTTATGAAAGAAAGCTTTTTACTGCTACAACGCGCGAATAAATATTTGCGCGCATCAGGCAAAGAAAGCTCAGCCATACTTGCAAGCGTTACAAAAATGGGCGGCAAATTTGGTCTGAGTGATTTAAAAGGCACATGTCCTGTGTCCGGTGGTATCGCTGGCTTGATTAAAACAGCAGATAAGGAATGGCCAGAAGTCTCCTGTAAAGCAATTGATATTAATAAAACTGATTCAATCAGCGACATGGCCGAAAGTATTGTTGATGAATGCCTATCACGTGATCCACTCGGCAATCTGATTGAAGTGGGTATTACTCATGATCACGATAGTGGTACTGAAAAACGCTACACACTTAAACTCAATCACGCTGACATTGCCAATAACAAAACTCCGAACACATTAAATGCGAATGATGTCGTGGTCATCACTGGTGGTGCTCGCGGTGTCACAGCAGAGATTGCTTATGCACTGGCAGACACCTATCAAACAAACTTATTGTTATTAGGACGTAGTGAACAAGCAAAAGACGAAGACGAATGGTTGAGTCTTTTAAATACTGAGGCTGAAATTAAAAAAGCCGTTCTAGCACACAAAGGTAAGGGCACGACACCAAAAGAATTGAATACTGCCTGTGAAAAAATCCTTGCAGAAAGAGAAATAAGAGCAAATTTAAAACGTATCGAAGCAACTGGTGTAAAGGTCATGTATCGCGCAGTGGATGTTCAGGAGAAAGATGATGTTATCACTGCCATTAATGAAGCAAGAGACACATTAGGCAACATCAGTGGTTTCGTTCACGGAGCCGGCGTACTGGCAGATCGTTTAATTGAGGATAAAACCGAAGAACAATTTTCCCAAGTGTACGCTACCAAAGCTGCCGGTGTTGATTCCTTACTGACCGCCACAGAAAACGATGACTTGAAAATAATGGTGATGTTTTCCTCTTCAACAGGTCGTTTTGGTCGCAAAGGCCAGTGCGATTATGCCGTAGCCAATGAAGTCCTGAATAAAGTTGCGCAACAACAGGCGAGCTTACGTAAAGATTGTCGTGTTGTCAGTGTTAACTGGGGACCGTGGGATGGTGGTATGGTCACCCCTGCATTAAAGAAAATCTTTGAGAGCGAAGGTGTTGGTGTAATTGATTTACAAGCCGGTGCTGATTATCTGATGCAAGAGATTACGCATGAAGGGCCTGTCGAAGTGGTTGTGCTTGGTTCTTTGACACAAAAACCTGTCGCCAAAATAAATACAGCAAGAGCAGACGCAGACACAACGACTACAATATCAGAAATTCCTGCCGTGAATATGCGTGTTGCCTTTTCACGCGCATTAAATGTAAACGACCATGCATTCCTGCTCTCACATGTGATGAACGGTCATGCAGTATTACCAGTAGCAATGATCACTGAATGGTTTGCACACGGCGCCATGCACGATAATCCAGGCCTTAACTATCGCGGCTTCCGTAATTTCCGTGTCTTCAAAGGCGTAACTCTGGAAGCAGATGCAACGATTGATTTGCAATTTCTCGCTGGTGATATTCATCAGGAAAATGATACGGACATTGTTCCTGTTGAATTGCGTAGTGGAAAAATTCTTCATGCACGTGCAGAGATTATTTTGGCTGCTAACATGGTTCAGCAAGAAGCCATCAGTAACCAGACTGTGACAGGCAAATATTCTCAAGCGGCAAATGAAATCTATACATCGAATAGATTGTTCCACGGCGAAATATTACAGGGCATTGCCAATGTTATTGCCTGTAACACAACAGGGATGACCGCTAATATCAGTGGCGCTAGCTTACCAAAGATCTGGATGAAAAAACCGATACGCTCTTCATGGCTCACCGATCCATTGGCAATGGACAGTAGTTTCCAGATGATGATCCTGTGGTGTTTCGAACAATTCGGCGTCGGCTCACTGCCCACCGCCATTGTTGAATATAAACAGTTCCAGAAGTCTTTCCCTGAAGAGGGCTGCAAGATCAATGTCAATATTATTGATCATTCAGAACATCGCGCGCTGGCGATGATAGAATTCA
>QNEM01000265.1 GCA_003645215.1 Gammaproteobacteria bacterium | reverse complement strand
TTTCAGACTGGGCTCGTTCAAGAATACGGATAATATGAGACAGCACAGTATCCTGACCCACTTTCTCTACTTCGATCTGTATCGGGCTTTCTATGTTAATACTTCCACCTATGACAGTCATACCGGCTGCTTTTTGTAGGGGTGTGCTCTCACCAGTCAATATTGATTCATCAATCGTTGTCTTACCAGATACGACAATGCCATCAACGGGAATGTGTTCCCCGGCACGGATCAACAGGCGGTCACCGGGAGATATTTTTACAACCGGAACAGTTTCCTCAATCCACGAAATATTATCGCTATCGGGATTGCCCGCGTCTGCTTCCTTGTTGATCAGTCGTGTTGCTATTGCCGGGGTGATACGCACAAGATTTTCTGTGACTTCGACTGCTTTTTTCCTGGCCATGAGTTCCAGATATCTGCCTGCCGTAAGAAAGAAAACAAACATCACCACCGAATCATAATAAACGTGATCTGATGTGCCGTTGAAAACAGTCGTCCATGCGCTGCCGGTAAAGGCCAGCAAAATACCCAATGAAACGGGGACATCCATACCTACTCTACGATTTTTAATATCACGCCATGCTGGTTCAAAAAATGTTCGTGCAGAATATAAAACCACGGGTAGTGTGAGTAGCAGACAGATCCAGTAAAAGAATTTCTGGTATTCCAGATCGATCCCTGTCCAGTCCCCGGTGTAAAGTGAGATAGACAGCATCATCACCTGCATGCCAAAGAGGCCAGCGACTCCCAGTCTACGCAAAAGAGTCTTACGTTCCTGCTCTAAAAGATTTTGCTGCTTATCCGGATCAAAAGGATGTGCGGCATAGCCAATGCGATGAATCGCATACAATATGTCACTTAAATGAATCTGATTGTTATCCCAACGCACCTGGGCGCGTCTACTGGCGTAATTAACGTTAACCTCAATGACACCCGGTAAAGATTGTAAAGTACGCTCATTAACCCAGATACAGGCAGGACAATTAATGCCTTCCAGTATCAATGCTGCATCACGAGAAGTTTCTGATTCGCTGACAAATTGCTTCTGTATTTCCGGATCGTTATAAACTTCAAGTTCACGTAAAAAGTCTGGAATTATTTCCAGTCCCTGACTGGAACTCTCGGTACGGAATTGATAAAAATCCTCAAGGCCGGCATCAATGATCGTTTGTGCCACGGCCTGGCAGCCAACACAACACATGGGTTGAGGTCTGGAAAAAATAGTTACTGATAAATGCAGTCCTTTCGGCACAGGCAAGCCACAATGAAAACAGTCAATGGCGAGATTTTCATCGCCTGTAAATGAATCAGTTTGAATGGTTGTATCCGTATTTTGCATAGTGATGCCAGTATTCCAACTGTTGAATATTACGCTGCATTGATTGTAATGACTTGTATTTTTGCCCACCAGAGAAATCTTTGCAGTCTAGATAAAACATGATCTGGATCAATGTATAAGATACTGATTAAGGTCTAATAACACGAAGATGAATACCACGAGCAGCGACTAGATCAAACCAATGATGCAAGATTCAACAGTGGACAGGGCAGCTGTTTTCAACAGGGAACTGGTCGAGAAATATGACTTTTCCGGTCCCAGATACACATCTTATCCTACGGCCGTGCAATTTATGGAAAATTTCAAATTGCCGGATTACAAGAGTTGCGTAGATGATACCAATAGTGAATTAATCCCTAAACCGCTTTCTCTGTATCTGCATTTACCTTTCTGCGATACGGTTTGCTATTACTGTGCATGTAGCAAAATAATTACGAAAAACAGGCAACACGCTGTACCTTACCTGGAAAACCTTCACAAGGAGATCAAATATCAGGGAAAAATATTTGATGGTGATCGAGTTGTTGAACAACTTCATTGGGGCGGTGGCACACCAACCTTTATATCTCACCAGCAGATGTATGATTTGATGGGGATTATCAGGGAGAATTTCAAACTACGTGATGATGGCCAGGAAGAGTATTCCATCGAAATAGATCCAAGAGCACTGGAACAAGACACCATATCCGTACTACGCAGGATTGGTTTTAACAAAATCAGTTTCGGGGTGCAGGATTTTGATCACGATGTTCAGAAAGCGGTTAATCGTATCCAGTCATACGAAGAAACGAGAGATGTAATCAAATCTGCACGCGAGAATAATTTTCGCACGATTAATATAGATTTAATTTATGGCCTGCCCTTACAAACTGAATCCAGTTTTACCGAAACACTTGAGAAGGTGATCGAGCTATCACCAGAAAGAATTTCTGTTTATAACTATGCGCATCTGCCACATTTGTTTAAGACGCAAAAACAGATTCGTGAAGAAGATCTGCCTTCTGCCAATGAGAAATTAAAAATAATTCAACAGGCGATACGCTTACTCACAGAGGCTGGATACATATATATTGGCATGGATCATTTTTCCAAACCTGATGATGAACTGGCGATTGCCCAGAAAAATGGCACTCTTTACAGGAACTTTCAGGGGTATTCTACTCATGCAAATTGTGACGTGGTGGGAATGGGTATTACCTCAATCAGTAAAATTGGTGATTGCTATGCACAAAATGTGAAAACACTTGATGAATACGATGAAATTATTTTGCAGGGAGATATCCCCATATTCAGGGGATTCATGCTGGATTTTGATGATCTGCTGCGTAGAGAAATTATTGCAAGGTTGATTTGTCATTTCAGGCTGGATTTTAGTCAAATAGAAGAAATGTATGTCAATGATTTTAAACGTTATTTCTTCAATGAGATGAAAGAGATTAAAGCAATGGAAAAGGACGGCCTGTTGTCACTGGATGATGAAAAAATTGAAGTCACTCAGATAGGCAGGTTCTTTATACGTAATATTTGTTCTGTCTTTGATAAATATTTTAACCGTGACGCACAGATCACCCAGTTTTCGAAAATGGTATAAGTAATTACGAGCACGATTATAGTTGATCTAGATCAAATCCTATTAATTACAAGTATGGTGTAATCAGTTCCGTGGTTATGTACATATGAGTATCTATGTACAAACATGCAACGTCGTCTCACATGCACATCTTATCCCTCATGCTTCTCTAACATGTGAGGCGACGTTTATTTTCCGATGTTTCTTTAAACCTGTTCTTTCTCTAACCAATTCACGGCTTCCTGGTATTTTTCAAAATACTCGACTTCGCCAGTGACGAACCAGTCGGCAATCTTTGACATGTGTTTTTCCCAGGGTTTATTTCCAACAATAGCCAATTTTGAAAATTCCTTACCGTGTTTCATACCCAAACTACCTGGAAATGCAGGATTCAGAGTTCAGCTAGAAAGTCAGGGCAAGGCGCAACTCGCAGTGAATGACTAGTCCTTCACAAGCGTTGTAACGCGGCACTGGCTTTCTAGC
>QNEM01000264.1 GCA_003645215.1 Gammaproteobacteria bacterium | reverse complement strand
TGAAATAACCGGACTCACTGATACAACGGGTAACGATTACAACTTCCCGGAAGCAGAACTGGTACTTACCATGGCTGGCGAGCTGTATCCAGATTCAAATTTCTATCAGGAACAATCCAAACATATTGAGACCAACAAGAAACAACAACTGAGTACACTCTACAATGAGTACTCAGATGCCTTGGTCCTGGCAAAAGAGCAGGATGATTCCACTATGCTGGACAATACCAAGGCTATTCTTGAAAGGATCAGAAACCAGATTGATCCTGAAGCTTCTCTTCTGACAGATCTTCGTGCCAGTAACCAGTATAGATTATTGGCTAATAATGCTTTTGACCTGGGCAACCTTGAAAAGGCGATGACATTGGTTACTTCTGGTATTGCGCTGGCACCAAAGGATGAACAATTGCTTGACGCCAAAAACAAGATAGAAAAAGCAGTCAAGATCGTCGCACTGGAAGGAAAACTCGATCCTCAAGTTTCCGGGTTGACATCATTTGCTGATTATCAGCAAATAAAAACCGATGTCATAGAACTGGCCGCACTCGATGCAGACAGTAGTACGCTGGTTCCCATTGCTTCTTCTATGCAGGAAGTAGTGAATCTGGAGCTTGAAAATATTCTGGCCACTGGGAGCAGGGCCGATGCTGAAGCACTGGCAAATGAATATGGTGAAATGTTGAGTGCCTTACAACTTGGCAAAGAACTGACACAAATCAAACTTGCGCATCTTACAGGTACTGAACGAAGTGCAGCCATTCAGACCATTGTTACGACTGACAAAACCACCATTGAAGAATCACTCGCATCTCCCAACATGGAAGATTCGAAGTGGGAATCAAAAATGCTGGCCAGTGTCAGAGAGCTTGACAGCCTGTCTGAAGAAGATACTTCAATCACCACTGATCTTGAAGCTATCCGTGAATCAATCGCCAGACTCTATATTGATGAGGCACAGAAAACGCTGGATGCAAAACGTTTTGATGTCGCCAAAAGCTTTATCGATAGAGGTGAACGCTTTGCACCTGATTACGCGGATATTTTCAGCATGAGAGATTCTATTACAGAGGCTGAATCCGCACATGAAAAGAAACTATTGGTTGACGGTCTGATATCAGATTTCAAGACACAGACAGAAGCGAATCAAATCGCCAAGGCACTTGAATACTATGAAGAACTCAAGATAGAAGTACCGGATGATATTTTTGTCACGCAAGAAGCCCCTGTTCTACTTTCGGCAAGTTATGCAAATCTTGCTGCAGGCCGATTTGAGGCAAAAGATTATGTCAATGCACTGAAATTTGCCGATGAGGGTATGAAACTAAACCCGGATAACGGCACGCTTAAAGCCGCCAGAACAGAATATGTTGTCGAGGCCAATATAGTCGATTTAACCAAGCAATTTACCTCAGCGGTTAACTTCGATAACGCCAGTGTACAAAGAAAAATTGGTCAAATATCCAGTTCTCTTAAATTCAGTGAATTCAGACAGGATTCAATCAAACGCCTGGAAGATCGTATCAACGATTTAAGAACGACAAATGAGAATGCGGCAGCAACTCTCGCTCAAAATGCAGCAATATTCTTCCCTGGCACCGTGCTTGAAGACCTCAAGAATGAACTGAAACTTAAACCATGGCCGAATGCTGCAGTTGCTGCAACAGCCCTGAACACAGGCAAATTAAATGAAGCAAATACTATTTTGCAGGCTGCACTAACGGAATTTCCTGAACATCCAGAAGTCGATGCATTCAGAGCTTCATTAGATGCAAAGGTTGCAGAAGCCAATGATGTGTTCAGTGCCTATCAAACAGAGAAAGATGCCGCAGGGACGGACTACAAACTCTTAAGATCAGCCAAGAAAACACTGACCAATGCTCAATCCAGGTGGACAGATAATCCGGATTTCGATACGGCTGAAGCAGAAGTGGACGAATTGATCGCAGCAAACAAACCAGCTGCGAAGAAAGTAATTGCTAAAGAAGTCGTGGATCTGGAATCTGTTGCCACAGCAGAACCTGGAGCCGCTCCCAAAGAATGGAAACCATCCGATAGTGGCAGGGGTTGTGAGAAAAGACTTGCGGGTTATGGCAAACGCGCCAAGGCCATTTGCTATGACTTTGTCAATACTGGCTGGCGAGGACCTCTGATGGTGGTGATGCCAACGGGGGGGGATTTCAATAGCAATTTTGCCATCAGTAAATATGAAATTTCCGTAGGTGACTATGGTAAGTACTGCGCTATTTCAAAGTCATGTACCCCGGAAAAAAATAAGAAAAAATTCAATAACCCGATCACCGATATTTCACTGAATGAAGCCAAGGCCTATGCAGCCTGGGTCTCCGAACGTACCGGTAAAACTTATCGCCTGCCAACAACAAGCGAGTGGGAATATGCAGCAAATGCGGGCGGTAAACAACCTAAGAAAGACTACAACTGCAGAGTTGCTTTAGGAGATAAGGTCATTAAAGGAACAGGTATTGTGAGTATCAAATCAGGAAAATCTAATGGTTGGGGACTCAAAAACTATATAGGCAATGTTCAGGAATGGGTTCTTGATGGTGATAAAATCACCGCCAGAGGAGGAGCATTCAGAGATGCACATTCCAAATGTGAAATCTCGTATAGCAAAGAACATGGCGGTGGTGCTGATGACATAACTGGTTTTCGCCTGGTACTGGAAGAAGCGGGATAAAGTAGAAGTAACACAACCACGCTCAACAAAAGACAGAACCAAAAATAATTAATGAAAGATCTACGCAAACTTGCGAAAGAGTATGCCCAGAATGTGCTTGACCGGGACAGCTATCACAAATCCAGAAGAGAATTAATTCAAGGAATTTGTGCTGGTGAGATTGAAGTTAAGGTACATGAGTACCTGACCCCTCTCGAAGACTTACCGAATGTGGATGATACCAGTGAAAACATAATTACCCAGTTATCTTACCCTGCAACTGCTGATTCAGATGCAACAGTACCAGATAGAGCGGGATCAGCCCCCGTAGCCAGGCCAAAACCGAAAGCGTCACCAGCTCCATCATCAGCTGCTCGGCCTCGCTTGATAATTCGTCAGAAAAATATTGTCATTGCTATGACAATTATAATTCTGCTGGCCGTCATAACACTGACAATATTATTAGTTCCCGCAACTGATGACAGTTCAGTACAGATAACTGAAGTTCAAGTAGCCGAATATAACTCAGGGCAAATCTTAATTACTGACTTTATCCAACAAAAAAACTGGTCGCAAGACGGCCTGACGTCATTTATCACATCGTGGCAACAACTATCGGATGAAGAACTAACTGCAGTTCAAATAAGCCCGGAAATGAAAAGGCTCACAAGCACTATCTACCAACAACTTCTGGATGAACGTGCCCTGCTTAGCCTTGGTGACCTTAGTCCTGGTGACATT
>QNEM01000263.1 GCA_003645215.1 Gammaproteobacteria bacterium | reverse complement strand
TGATATGCAGCACCATCCATTACATCTGCAACAATCATGCTGGAGTGATCACCAAACAATGCGTGCGATGCATTCAAGTCAACATATTCAAAATGTGTTGCCTGTCCTGCGGTTGCGGTTGCCACTGCGCCAATGGCTGCGACAGCTGACGCAATACCAGTATTCAACTGATCCTGCATAATTGCCTCTGCCATGTTACGGCTTGCCATTTCAATCGCTTCGTCAGGATTCTTCTGCATCCATGTCAGCTGTGAAGCCTCAAACTGTACCGGCCCGATTGCACCCGCTACCTTGACGGTATTGTGCTGGAGTTGTGACAGGTCGGTTGCACTAGCAGCACTCTGCGCAGCATAACGATCAACGCGCCTTTGTGCAGAGTGGATGGATGCCCAGAAAGACTGTTGCAGGTAATCACCGTCAAAACCTGTGGTCGTCAGTTGGATTGCGCCAGCAGATGCGGCATTGAATTTGTCCACCATTTGGGCAAGCGTTTCAATCGCTGCCTGGGTGATATATTGGTTAAAAACTTTCATGTCAGATAACATGTTTGACTCCTCGTTCAAATTTAGTTGTACGGCTTATGCACTCTCGCGCATGGCCTTTATCGAAGCAACACGCTGGTCACGTGTGCCGCCAATATCAGGATTGCTATTTGAACTTCCCGTTCTGGTATTGGAAGCACCGCTTCCTGTACCGTTAGACGACTTTAGGAGTCTCGCCAATGACTTATTTGTCTGCAACGATGACTGGTATTCCTTCATCGAAAGCCCAGACGGTTTACCGTCATCACCGATGACAACCGTTACATAATCACCATCTTTTTCTTCGATGGTTAATCTGTTATTGATATGCTCTGCGAGTATTTCTACAGCATCAGTATCAACTGCTATCTCATGGGCTAGTCTATTAGCTTCGTCACGAATTAGCAACTGACTCAGTTTTTTGGACTGCTTAGAAATGATTTGATCCAGCGTCTCGATATCCTTTTGAAACACGCCCCGGATATTTTCTTTGATCTTTTCAATGTCACCGGATGCTTCAGCCTCTTTCGCTGCCGTTTCTGCATCCTTCTTTTCAGTTTCTTTTTTCAGTTTCTGCAATGCTGATTTTGCAGATTTTGCCTGATCTCTTTCGTGCTGCATGGCAGTCTTCAGACCGTCAACGTTTTCAATCTTCAGGCCCAAGTCATCAAGCCCTTCGATCTTTAATACATACGCATCACCGATTTTTTCATATAACCCTTTCTGTGATTCGTCAAGATCATCAATTGAATCAAGTTGATATTTCATTATTTATTTCCCGTTTTATGGTGCATCCCGCACCGTTTATAATAGTATACACCATGGTATTAACCACTTAAAAACGCTTCTGTCTTCTGCTGCATTTCGTCAAGTGTGATCGGCTTAAAATTCTTATCAAGCCTGAACTTTTGGAATTGATCAGATGTCAGTCCACCATTCCTGAACTCTTTACCCCACTTTGGGCCGATAGCAAAATCCTGAAACTCTGCAGATTGTGTTGATAGCCAATCATAATACGTCTGATCAGCAGGCACAGGGCCAAATGTACTTGCTTGTGTTGCACCCTCATCAAGAAAATCATACTTCGCCGGCAGGACAGGAACAATTGTTGATCGGCAATTCCAGTGAATGGGTGGAACAGGCCCCTCTCCGACATTGAATATCTCATTTGAGAGCCCCTGACAATAAACAGATGTGCGGGAATCAAGTACTGATTTCCACTGGTATTGTTTAACCCCATTTTCGGAGAACGTCAGCGCACGGGACGCGGATGATACGTGTTGTATGCCCGTCCTTACTACCGTTTCAGCTTGCCGGTAAGAAAGTCCCAGTACACCATCTTTGAACTTCCGGCTTGCAGTACCACGTATTGTGCGGATGATCTCATTATTCGTCTGCCCTTCAAAAACGCCTTGCTTGATTGCACCCAATATATTCTTCTTTTGTGTTGCGGTGTAACTTGTATACGTCTGTGCAATCGTCAAACCACCACCCGCGCCCCTGATAGATAATGGTGATTGTGTGACAGCAGCGGTAATTTGTGATTTTGCAGGTATTGTTGATTCAAAATCGGGATTATTGATTGCCCTGTCAAGGGATGCAGACTCAAACACCGCCTGTATTCTGGCCAGTTCCAGCAATTCTTCCCGGCTGTCAGTTGCAAACAGTTTTAACTGCTTGTCAATCGTGCTTTCAATTGCCCTGAGTAACTTGGTCAACCTTTCACGGTTATACGTTGTCAACTCACTTAATGCCAGACGTTGCCTTATATACCTGTCGATTTCCTTCAGATACGGTGCAATATTCTTTGCTGCACTGGCTTTTATACGCTCAAGTGCAACCTGGTTGCGTAGTGCAGCATCATAGGATTGTTTCGATATTCCAGCCATCACGCATCATCAAGTATTAAACCAGTGCCGGAATCCTCGGCTATTTCGTCTTCGATTTCATCATCAGGTTTATCGTGTGCAATCAATCCCATTGTCCTGAGATTTGCCCAGTGATCAGAGTTAGGAATACTGCCCATCTGCCATGCACGTACCATAGAATCAAGTTTCTGTGGATCAAATGCCAGCCCGCTAATATCTGTGTTTATTTTAAATGATACGTCTTCTGTAATCCGCATATAAAGTGCTGCGTCTGTTAGTGCATCGGTATAAGCATGTGATACGTTCATCGCCACCAATGACAGGACACTGTGTCCTGCTGCTGTTTCTGAGCGTGATTGTTCTGCTGTCTTCGGGACGGCATTAGGCGTTAGCAATCTGGCGCCCATAGACACCATATCTTCTTTGATATCGTTCATCGACTCCCGAGCTGCCGTGTTGGGATTAGCCTGGAGCATGGTTACACTGCCACCCATAGGAGCTGCACCAATGGCGCGTGAGCCGAAATAGATACCTGCATCCTGTACGGCTTTCATCCAGTGCTCATCTGCACCTGATACCCATATTTGAGGCTGACCAACAAAAAAAGTGGAGTCCTGATAATCACAAGAATTACGATAATGTGAGATATTTGCATTGGCAAGATCGAGTGACGGTGACTTATCAATATCTGGGTTATTATCCATTGCACCGACAAAATAGAACGGGATATGCCCCCATGTTGCGCCTGTTCCATCTGTGGGCGTGTATTCATCCACAAGGATAATGTCTGTACCGGTACGTTGCCATATGCGTACCACATAGACACCATCGAGCATTCTCAACTCTCGCCACTGCTGGATGTTGGTTGTCTGGTATGTGTCTTCTATTTCGACAATTTCATTAAGCACCACCAGGGATAACTTTCTGTTTTCACCTATTTTCCAGTTGTTAATCTGCTCTGCACGGTATGTCGTGATGGTTGAATGGATATTCTGTTGTGATTGCTCTGCAATACTGACGGCGTTGG
>QNEM01000262.1 GCA_003645215.1 Gammaproteobacteria bacterium | reverse complement strand
AGATTTCTTAAAGATTTCTTAAAGATTTCAGGGAATCTAGTCGATAAACATGCTACTCAGGGACTCACTTTCGCTTATGCGACGCACGCTCTCAGCCAGCATGGTTGCGACGCTAAGTTGACGAATACGGTCACAGGTGGCCGCCTCCGCCCTTAAAGGAATCGTGTCAGTCACCACAAGTTCATCCAATTCTGAATTCTCGATGTTCTTGATCGCATTTCCAGACAATACGGGGTGTGTACAGTAAGCAACCACCTTACTGGCACCGTGTTTTTTCAGTGCGCCCGCCGCATTACACAAGGTCCCGGCGGTATCCACCAGGTCATCAATAATCACACATTCACGACCGTCTACATCACCAATAATATTCATCACTTCAGATTCATTAGGGTTCGGACGTCTTTTATCGATGATGGCCAAATCGGTATCATCCAGACGTTTTGCCAGGGCACGTGCACGAACCACACCGCCGACATCCGGTGAAACAACCATCAAGTTCGGATATTTATGTTTCCAGACATCGCCAAGCAGTACGGGCGATGCGTAAACATTATCAAGCGGCATATCAAAAAAGCCCTGGATCTGATCGGCATGCAAATCAACGGTGAGCACACGATCAACTTTGACTGAAGCGATCATATTGGCAACAACCTTTGCTGTTATCGGGACACGGGCAGAGCGACTTCTGCGATCTTGCCGCGCATAGCCCATATAGGGGATCACTGCTGTGATTCGGGATGCTGATGCACGATGCATGGCATCAGCCATGACCATTAATTCCATCAGGTTATCATTGGTTGGCGCACAAACCGATTGTACGAGGTAAACATCTCTACCACGGACGTTCTCCCCAATCTCAACCATCACCTCGCCATCACTAAAGCGTCCAACATTTATTTTGCCGAGTGGCAAACTCAGATATGTAGCAATATCTACTGCCAACTTGGGACAGGCATTCCCTGCAAACACCATTACATTTGATAAAGGCATAACAACCTCAGTAGTGGTTAATAAAAATGGCTGGGGCGCCAGGATTCGAACCTGGGAGTGCTGGGATCAAAACCCAGTGCCTTAACCGCTTGGCCACGCCCCAAAAACTGCTTTACCGTTCACACTTCTCTAATGAACGGTTATTTTTCTAATGTTTTTCCTGCGCCAGGTTTTCTTGTTGCAGGCGAATTTGTAAAGGTGAATTATTCAGGCCTTTCACCACAAATCCCTCCCAGCCTTGAGGCAATTTCTCATAAACGGATTCTGCCTGTTGCTGCTTGTCAAATCCAGCAAAAATACAGGATCCTGTTCCGGTCATTCTGGCAACTGCAAATTGGCCTAGCCAATCGAGTGCCTCTGCCACTTGCGAGTATAAATTTCTCACCACAGATTCACAATCATTGTGGCCACCATCCTCCAGGAAGTCGCGTATTCTGATAGCAGGTGTATTGCGTGTCAAATCGGATGAATTAAATACTTCCTCTGTCGAAACACTACAATCTGGTCGCAAAACAAGATACCAGTATTCCTCAGGTTCAATGGCTGTTAATTGCTCACCAACGCCCTCTGCCCAGGCCGCTTTACCACGTACAAAAACCGGCACATCTGCACCCAGTTGCAATCCGATTTCTGCCAGTTGATCGACAGAGAGTTCAAGGCCCCAGAGATGATTCAGGGCCACCAGCGTTGTTGCCGCATCCGAACTGCCTCCTCCCAGACCCCCGCCTACAGGCAATCTTTTTTGCAGAATAATATCTGCACCCAAACCACAAGCTGATGCCTGCTGCAGGGCTTTCGCTGCGCGGATAATCAAATCATCTGCTTCGGCAACACCCTGCCAGTCAGATTTACGGGTAATCACAGCATCGTCTCTTAAATTGAAGTCCAGTAAATCACTAAAATCTATAAATTGAAAAACGGTCTGTAACAGATGATAACCATCCTGCCGTTGCCCTGTGATATGAAGTATTAGATTGAGTTTTGCAGGAGCGGGCCAGTGTCGACTAGTCATGGGACGACTGGTCATGGATTTCTGTCCCAGGTCTGTATGATTAACTTTAATTTGACGTGATCATTATGCATAAAGATCTTGGCTGGGAGGTCAAGGCCATCCACATCCATATAACGCTTGATGCTAATGTTCCAGTCTGCCTGCTGCATCTCTGTTATCCGGCCATGCTCATCGACCTGCTGATTTACCATGTCAACTCCGGGCTCCGGCAAACCACGCACCCAGTACCTGAAACCACCTACGGGAACATGCCAACCAACAGTTTGCTGTAATAAAGTCTCGGCATTATCTGCGTGTAGTATTTGATTTTTTGCAGTTAACAGATACACGCCATCTTTTTCACCACCCCTCAGGGCAAAAGTCCCCTGCCCCAATGGCGCAATAAAACTCATCAGGTAAGCCTCATCATCCTGTGACCAGCGAAATGTCACCGTGCCACTTTCCTTTTCACTGGTAATAGAAAGTCTGCCATTTAGTTTCCAGCTCTGGATTTGTTCTCGTTGATTTTGCAGATCGAGATCGATACCCCTGTCAGGACGCACAGGGGCCTCAGAACAGGCAACAAGGAATACCAGTAAGATTAAAAGACAGGTGTTCTTCACGGATTGAGGCGATTAATTACATTGCGTAATCTGTCATCATCGGGGGCTTCCTTCAAGGCAGTGTCCCATACCTCCTGTGCAGTTTTCTTATCACCCTTGACCCAAAGCACTTCTCCCAGATGTGCGGCAATTTCAGGGTCGTTCCTCGCGGCAAGTGCTTTTTTGAGGAACACTATAGCTTCATCCAGACGGCCTTGCCGGTATAAGACCCAACCCATACTATCGAGGACATAATAATCATTCGGACTAATCTCCAGGGCGCGTTTGATGAATTCATAGGCCTCATCATAACGATCAGTCTTATCCGCAAGTGTATAACCCAGGGCATTTAAAGCCTGCGAATTTTTTGCATCCTGTTCAAGAATTTCCCGAAGGTCTCTCTCCAGTATGTCCAGACGATCCATCCTTTCGGCCAGCATAGCTCTCGAATAAAGCAAATCTGGATCGTGTTTGTCTTTCAAGGCTTCATCATAGACGGCCATCGCTTCCTCATAGAGTTTGATTTCAGCCAACATCTCCGCCTCAGCCTGGACTAAAATATTTTTTTCCTGATCATTTTGCGTACTGATTTTATGCAGATGCGATCGTGCCTCTTCAACCTTTCCCTGCTTGCCTAACAACATGCCTACGCGCATCTGTGCATCAAAATAATTATTGCCGCTGGAGACACCCCGATACCAATCCTCGGATTTTTTCAAGTCATCCTGTTCTTCAGCAATTCTTCCTAAATAATAACTTGCATCATCTCCGTGACCTCTGGTTTCAGAAAGACGGGTAAAACTATTTTCAGCATCATCCAGCTTGTTCGCCTGT
>QNEM01000261.1 GCA_003645215.1 Gammaproteobacteria bacterium | reverse complement strand
GGGCTCAACATTTTAGTTTAGTCTTGATGTTCCAGCATAAGTAAGCGGGTTAATGTCACTTAAATAAAAAAATCAGACTGTTTACTTCTCTATGCCAATCAATTCTGATTTGTTGCTCATTACCAGATAACAGCTATTTACGACTGATATACATGCTAAGTAAATTGGTTATCTAATTGGCTAATATCAACCGATTTTAAATCCATTAATTCAGACCCCACTTCCCTGTAAATTAAAATATCGTTGATAAACAAAGTATTATAAATTTTGCTGTCAAAACAATTTTTTGGCATGATACGTGCTTTTTTATATTGTTGCGCTTGAGGGGGTGCATACAGGGGCCTATTAGTGGGTATTTGTATAGTAGGCATTTGTAATTAAATGCATTCATGTGAAGGGGAAAAATGATGCAAAAAGCATCCGTAAACAGAATTCAGTTAATATCGCTCATACTATTAACCTTATGTCATAGCCTTGTACTGGCAGAAGACAGCGACCCGACAGAACATCTGGGTGATATCACTGTCAGTGCGACGCGCGTTGACAAATCAATCTACGATATTCCGGCTGCCGTGGGCTATGTTGGGAAGGATGATATCCAACTCGGTACACAACAACTTGGTATCGATGAATCACTACTAAAGATCCCGGGCGTGTTTATGCAAAACCGCTACAATTTTGCACAGGATCTGAGAATCTCTATTCGTGGCTTTGGTTCCAGGGCAACGTTTGGTATCAGAGGCATCAAACTCTATGTTGACGGTATCCCTGCGACCCTGCCTGATGGACAGGGTGGTGTGGATAGTATTGATATCGGTTCGCTAGACCGCATGGAAGTCATTCGCGGCCCTTCTTCTTCATTGTACGGGACAGCCTCAGGCGGTGTAATCAACATGTATACAGAGGATGGCCCGGTAGATGACCCATTCGTAGAGGCACGCACCAGTTTCGGTTCTTACCAGTTTAGAAAGTATGCAATCAAGGCAGGTGGCCAAAAAGACAAACTGAATTACCTGATGAGTTTCTCCAGACTGGAACTTGATGGTTATCGTGACCATAGCGAGACAGATAATTATCTCTTCAACAGCAAGTTCCGTTATGACATCGACAACACATCAGATTTAACACTGACGGTAAATATTCTGGATTCTCCAGAGGCACAGGACCCAGGTGGTTTAACAAGAACCACAGGTTTTAATGTAGGACTTGAAACGCCGACTGATGCTCAAAGAAACAACCTGCGTTTTGATGCGGGGGAATCTGTCGAACAACAACAACTTGGCCTGCTCTATAATAAATCAATCGGTCAAAAACACGACTTTACCTTGCGCAACTATTACGTCCTCAGGAATTTTAATACCAACTTACCATTTGGTTATTTTGGCGGCCCGCTAGTACCATCAGGTGGCATCGTCGGTCTTGATCGTTTCTATGTTGGCGGCGGTGGCCAATACAGTTACAGCGGTGATTTACTAGCCCACAAAAACAGGTTAACGATCGGTTTTGATGTCGATAGCCAGATGGATGATCGGGTTAATTATACAAATATTGTAGACAGCCCTGTGGTTGGACCAAAATCTCTCGATCAGGATGAGGATGTACTAAGCTGGGGAATATTTCTACAAAATGAATTTAGCATCACAGATTCACTGGAGTTAACTGCGGGCATACGCTATGACGAGGTAGAGTACGATTTTACCGATAATTATTTTGTCGATGGAACAGATGATTCAGGTGATATTACGTTCACCGAGTGGAGCCCTCAGGTGGGTTTACTCTGGAGTGTCAGCGACGCTGTAAATATATACGGTACCGTCGGTACCTCATTTGAACCTCCGAGTAGCAGGGAGTTTGCTAATCCAACGGCTGCAGGTGGTTTTAACCCTGATTTAGATGCTCAAACGGCAACTAATTACGAAGTAGGTGTGAAAGGTTTTGTTTCCTCGAAAGTTAGTTATGAACTCGCTGTCTTCAGAATTGAAACAGATGATGAACTGATCCTGGCGGGACAAAACCCTGCAGGTTCTGATTTCTTTACCAACGCAGGTGAAACGACCCGTAATGGTGTGGAAGCAGCCCTGACTGTTCAACCTTTACAGGGCCTGGATATGTCCTTTGCCTATACCTACTCGGACTTTGAATTTGATGAATTCACTCAGAGAGGAACATCATTTGAGGATAATGCCATTCCAGGTGTTCCTGAGCAAATGGCTTATGTGGAACTCGCCTACTACCATCCCTCAGGTTTTTATAGTGTATGGGATACGCAGTTTGTTGATCAGGTTTTTGTTGATAATGCCAACTCTGATGCAGCTGAAGACTATACGGTGTCAAATTTCCGCTTTGGTTATACAATCGACTCGGGTAACACGGTGTTCACGCCTTTTGTTGGCATCAATAATATATTTGACCGAAATTACATTGGTGCAGTCCGTGTCAATGAATCAAGGAGTAAGTTCTTTGAGCCTGCGCCTGAACTGAATTTTTATGCGGGTATGTCGCTAAGGTTTCAATAATCCAGATCTTGCATTTTATCAAGCCACGCTGTTAACACGGCAAAGCAGTGTGGCTTTTATATATCTGAGACAAACTCAATTATACCTGCCTGCTTATACCTGAATTCCAGAATTTGGTGCTCCAGATCAATTTGCCAGATACATTTTTTTCTTATCCAGTTTATAACTCCAGGGCAGGTCACTGTTCTTCCAGCCATTGAGAATGCGCTTGCCATTCTTTGCCGTGTCACCTTCATAACCATCAACCACAGAATAGACATTCGTGAAACCTGCCTTGGTTAATAGATCAACAGCAGCGGCACTTCTCCCACCTGAACGACACATTAAAAATACCTTGTCATCCTCAGTGAGTCCTTTTTCTTCAAGTCTTTGTTTGACTGCATTAAGAAAATCTGGATTACCAGTCATTTTGAAACTGTCCCAATCATCATTCCACGTCATGGGTTTGGCCATAAACATATAAGGCACATTTGCATCAGCAGCTACCGGCATCCCCACGAATGCTATTTCAGATCTAGTGCGGATATCGAGAAACAATATCTCGTTTCCTTGTGATTGAATCTCATCGAAGGCTTCACTGGACGTTACATAAAGCCCGGCACTGGTCTGTTTGTATTCTGGAATATCTTTCTTATCGACAGCAAAGACACTGGCAGTGCATACATAATAGAAAAATAAAGTCATTACTGCAGCTCTTAACATTTCAAATCTCCGTAAATTAATTATTGTGATTCTTCGCTCAAGTATATGACAAGAAATTGACAGTGCGTTCATTATATTTTTACCTGGGGACAAATGTTTCTGGATATAAATGAATATCAATTCCCCAGACAAAAGGTAACAGAAACATGACAAACAGACTTATCAATAGCACACCTATTAAATTCAGCCAGATGCCAGCCTTCATCATTTGTGG
>QNEM01000260.1 GCA_003645215.1 Gammaproteobacteria bacterium | reverse complement strand
TAAACCCAAAGGGTTTATCAGGAGCTCAAAATGAAGATTGCAGTAGCAAGCCAAAATCGACGAGAAATTACCGATCACACAGGCCGGTGTAGAAAATTCTGGATCTATAACATAGAAACTGGAAACATTTTAAGTAAACAATTACTTGAACTGCCAAAAGAACAATGCTTTCATGACAGTTCACCTCATGACCCATCACCATTAGATGGTATGCAGGCGTTGATTGCAGGTGGTATGGGAACCGGTCTGGTACGTCGGCTTGAAAGTATGAGCATTAAGGCGATTATCACAACGGAAATTGATCCCGATAAAGCTGTCGAGGATTATCTGAATGGGACTCTGGATACAATACCTGCCGAACCTCATGAACATGGTCATAAACAGGCTAAGTAATTCTCAGGCTGAAATAATGATTGCTATACCTGTATGAAAAGTGTCAAGCACGAAAAGACCATGAATAATTAAATAACATCATAACTAACAGAGGAGTGATTACATGATTGTTTTCGGGCCTGTACCATCAAGACGTCTCGGGCGTAGTTTAGGCATCAATAATATTCCTCCTAAACACTGCTCTTATTCCTGTATGTATTGTCAGGTAGGCTCGACACAAGCAACTGAAATAGAGCCGCGTCTATTTTATCGACCGCAATCTATTTTCAATGAAGTCAAAACTAGCGTGATGGGGCTTCTGGAACAAGGTGAATCGATTGATTATTTGACTTTTGTACCTGATGGAGAGCCTACACTTGATGATGATTTAGGTAAAACAATTGAGCTGTTACGTGAATTGGATATTAAAATCGCCATTATCAGCAATGGTTCACTTATCTGGCGAAAGAAAGTTCAGGAAACTTTGCAAATGGCCGATTGGATTTCGCTAAAAATAGATAGTGTTGAAGAGGCTATATGGCGACGAATTAACCATCCCAATAAACAGTTGAACTTGCAGGAAATATTGTCATCAATGCTGGCTTTTGCTGACAATTTTGACGGCTTTTTAGCAACCGAAACCATGTTGCTAGAAGGAATCAATACTGATGATGCAAAGATAGCTGGGTTAGTGGGGTTTTTACAGCAACTAACACCGAATAAGGTCTATCTGGCTATTCCCACACGCCCGACGGCTGAACATGGAAATGGATCGTATATCCCTGATGCAGATGGGCTCAATCATATATATCAAACAGTAAATCAGAGCATGCCTGAAGTTGAATTACTCACTGGCTATGAAGGCAATGCATTTTCTTCCAGTGGCGATTTTATAAAAGATGTGTTGGCTATTACGGCAGTCCACCCTATGCGAAAGGAGGCAGTGCAAACCTTACTGAATAAAACAAAAACGAATTGGGATAGCGTTCGAGAGCTTGTTCAGCAAAATA
The DNA here is from genome assembly GCA_003645215.1 of Gammaproteobacteria bacterium. Classification (GTDB taxonomy): domain Bacteria; phylum Pseudomonadota; class Gammaproteobacteria; order Eutrophobiales; family Eutrophobiaceae; genus SMWN01. The sequence goes on along the minus strand of QNEM01000260.1, from coordinate 2,053 downwards.
AACTTCGGGAAATAGAATATAACGGCAATACTTTCTATCTTAGGGCGTATGATTTAAAAATAGATAGTGCCAAGAAGATACCATCACTGTCGCTCTGTACCTGAAAAGGTCAATACGAGCTCACTCTTTTATTATGCGTCGTTCAGAAGTCGGGGAATACTTGCCCTCATCTTTACTTACCACTTCGCCAAATCGAGAATAATAGCCAAATTGCGCCCACAACAGCACCACTAAAACCGAGGAAGCCAAAAATGGGCAAGCCCATTACAGTTGGACCACCTTGAACCGTCATTACAATAGATGAACCTATAATCAATGCCGCAATGACACTACTCATCGCCAAACGACCTAATGATTGGTCTATACGATCTGCAAAGTGCTCCAAGTGTTCAAGATCGATATGTATCCTAAAAGTGCCCTTCCTGATCGCTCGCAACATACTCCGAAGATCTTTTGGCAGTCCTGTAAAGACATCAATAGTGCTAACTAGACTTTGCCAGCCACGTTTTGCTAAAACATCAGGCGCATACCGCGCTAACATGGCCCTTCGTAAAAAGGGACGAGCCTCTGCAGCCATATCAAAATCAGGATCGAGCTGACGGCCCATACCTTCCAAGGTAATAAAGCTTTTAATAAATAACGTTAAATCAGGTGGTAAAGATAACTCATGATCTCGTAACAATGTAGTGAGTTCAGTTAACATTTTCGATAGATTGATCTGCTTGAGGGAGGCACCATGATATTGGTCAATAAAAGCATCAATTTCGATAGTAAGTGCTTGAGTATCCACCTGAACATCGCCAGACCAATCCAGTAATACCTCAACAACGCGATCAGTATCTCGTTCAACTAAACCATGAAGTAGATCGACCACTTGATTACGCCGCTGTTCGGAAAGACGCCCAACCATTCCAAAGTCAATAAAAGCGATTCGACCATCTTGCAAATAAAACACATTGCCAGGATGTGGATCAGCATGGAAGAAACCATCTTCCAAAATCATTTTTAGTACAGCTTGTGCACCATGTCGTGCCAGAATTTTTCGGTCTAAACCGAGTTTATCAACAGCTTGTAGATCACGACCAGGAATACCATCAATAAATTCTTGCACATTCAATTGCTCACCATTCCACTGCCAATAGACTTTGGGAATGACGATCTCAGGATGCTCTTGGAAATTAGCCGCAATCCGCTCTGCATTTCTGCATTCTGACGCTAAATCTAATTCACGCCGTAGTGATAAGGTAAACTGACGTACGACCTCCTCAGGTCGGAAACGTCTGAGGTCAGGGGCCTCTGTCTCCATAATTTTTGCTAAGCGCTGTAATAACCGTAAATCGGCCTCAATTATGGGTCTAATCCCGGGGCGACGTACTTTTATTACGACTTCCGTACCATCATCCAGTTGGGCTCTATGCACTTGAGCCATAGAAGCTGCAGCCAATGGCTCTGGATTTATATATTTAAATATATCTTCCGGTATATCATCTAACACCATTGCCATCTGTTGCCGTATTTCATCAAATGACACTGGTGGTACTCGATCCTGCAATTTTTCAAATTCTGCGATCCATTCGGGAGAGAAAAGATCCATCCGAGTTGCAAGAATTTGACCTAATTTAATGAATGTCGGCCCCATTTCCTCTAAAGCTCGACGGACTCTGGCTGGTGGTTCCAGTTGTGCTAAATCTGTAGCTTGCTTCCAGTGCAATATTTCCCCTGCGTGTTCCAACGCATTGGCCATTCCCATCCGTTGCACAATATCACCGAAACCATAACGAATTAAAATGGATGAAATATCGTGTAGTCGGCCCAAGTCACGTGCCGCGCCAAGAGCTTCCCATAACATTAGTTGTTTTTATCCTGTGATGGCATCTTTGACTTATCATCAACATTGCTTGACGGATGCAGACTGTCTGCAATTCCTTCCAGCATCCCGGCGGTAAGTCGAGCCAGCAAGGAGCCTGTTGTTTTTACCGACTCTGTACCTAACTCAAGCTGAACTTTGCCAATATCACTAACCTGCTTAACAAGATCTGTCAGACCATCTTTG
>QNEM01000259.1 GCA_003645215.1 Gammaproteobacteria bacterium | reverse complement strand
CGTGATGATCAAGATGCATTTGCCGCTGCCAGTCAGAACAAAACGGAAGCCGCACAGGAAGCAGGTAAATTTGATGACGAGATTATTGCTGTTGAGATTCCTCAACGTAAAGGTGATCCAGTCATTTTTGATAAAGACGAATTCCCACGCGCGGGTGTCACGGCAGAAAAGCTGGGCAAGATGCGGCCTGCCTTCGATAGAGAAGGTACGGTTACCGCTGCCAATGCTTCAGGTCTGAATGATGGTGCTGCTGCTGTAGTCGTCATGTCGGAAAGTAAGGCAAAAGAATTAGGCATTGAGCCATTGGCCACCATAGCAGCTTACTCAAGCTCGGGTGTCAGCCCAGCCATTATGGGTACAGGCCCTATTCCTGCGACCGAAAAATGTCTGGAAAAAGCCGGTTGGACACACGAAGACCTGGATCTGATTGAAGCCAATGAAGCCTTTGCTGCACAGGCAATATCAGTCAATAAAGGTCTTGGCTGGGATACAGCAAAGGTTAACGTCAGCGGTGGAGCCATCGCACTGGGTCACCCTATTGGTGCTTCTGGTTGCCGTGTATTGGTAACTTTATTACATGAAATGAAACGTAGCGATGCCAAGAAAGGTTTGGCCACACTGTGTATTGGTGGTGGTCAGGGTGTTGCATTAGCAGTGGAGAGGTAAGAAAAATGTCAAATTTAAAAGGAAAAGTAGCATTAGTCACAGGCGGAACCGGTGGTATCGGAGCTGCTATTTGTCTTAAACTAGCTGAATCTGGTGCCAAGGTAGCAACAAACTACCGTAACGAAGAAAAAGCCAAAGCCTGGCAAGCAGAAGCCAAAAAGGCTGGTCAAGATATTGCCATCTACCAGGCCGACGTATCTGACTTTGATGCCTGTCAGGCTCTGGTTGATCAGATCGAAAAGGATCTGGGGCCAATTGATATTCTTGTTAACAATGCAGGCATTACCAAAGATGGTATGTTCAAGAAGATGAGCAAGGATAAGTGGGATGCTGTCATGGACATCAATCTTGATGGTCTGTTCAATATTACCAAACCACTTGTTGAAGGCATGACTGATCGTGGTTGGGGACGTATTATCAATATCTCTTCAATCAACGGACAGAAAGGTCAAATGGGTCAGACAAATTATGCAGCTTCAAAGGCTGGTATGCATGGCTTTACCATGGCTCTGGCACAGGAAGTCGCCCGTAAAGGCGTCACAGTCAATACTCTTTCTCCCGGGTATATCGCAACAGAAATGGTCATGGCTATTCCGGAAGATGTCCTCAAAACTATCATTTCTGGTATCCCAGTGAACCGTCTGGGAACCTGTGAAGAAGTCGCAGACTTTGTTGATTTCCTGGCTTCAGAAGAAGCAGGATTTGCAACCGGTGCTGATTTTTCAATGAATGGTGGTATGCACATGATGTAAATAATATTTCCCTGGCTTGTCTGATTTGCCCATATTTTGGGGGACAAGACAGGGAATATTCCGAGTAATGATTTAATAACAACTGGTCAATAAGTTATGAGTGAAGTACGTATCATTAAAAAATATCCAAACCGGCGTTTATACGATACGGAAATCAGCAAATATATCACGCTTGATAATGTCAGAGAGTTGGTTATGGATAATATTGATTTTATAGTCAAGGATGTTAAAACCGATGAAGATCTGACCAGAGGTATCTTGCTACAAATTATCTCAGAACAGGAACATGATGGTGAACCATTCTTCTCAGCATCAGCATTATCGCAAATCATTCGTTTCTATGATGATTCCATGCAAGGTGTTGCTGGTGATTTCATCACAAAAAGCCTGGATTTATTTGTAGACCAACAAAAACAAGTGCAGGATGCCATAACCACTAACCCTCTAACTGCCATGAATGAGATAGCCGATAAAAATCTCGAGATGTGGCAGGATCTGCAGGAAGGGTTCTTCAAGGCTGCAGGCCTGAATTCAGACAAAGACTAATTCATAAATTATCTTATTATCCATAATATGCATACTCGTATAGTAATTTTCCCAGTTAACAAATGCCCTAAACAATGAGGATTCATTGCATGAGCACACAATTTACACAAGGTGACTATTTAGACATGATTACAGAATTTACAGACCAGTTACAAAAAACACGTACAGATATGATCGAAAACTGGCATGATCCCATGAGCGTTTCCATGAACTCTTTTTTCGAATTCGCAGGAATCGCAAATAGCGCTGTGAATACAATTGCCCAGCAACATGCTGCGGCACTGGAGTCATTCTTTCCACAAACTACTGCCAATGTGGCTACATCTGGATCTGCTGTAACGTCACAACCTGACACAGGTCACGTCGCGCTCGTCACCGGAGGGATTGGTGGCATAGGAACTGATATATGTAGAAGCCTTGCCAAACATGGCAATAAAGTAATTGCGACTTTCATCTCATTTGAGGCTGAACGTGCCATTGAATGGCAGAAAGAACGTCTTGAAGAAGGTCTTGATATCCATGTAGTCGAATGCGATGTTACAAATTACAGGGCATGTAAAAAAATGGCAAAAGAACTGGAAGCGAAATACGACAGTGTGGATATTCTGGTCAACTGTGCGGGTATTACCCGCGATTCAACATTGAAAAAAATGGAACAAGAAAACTGGCATGCGGTCCTGGATACCAATCTTGACAGTGTTTTTAATGTCACCCGTAGCTTTATAAATGGCATGGTCAAGCGTCAATATGGAAGAATCATCAATATATCTTCAGTCAATGGACTCAAAGGTCAGTTTGGCCAAACTAACTATTCTGCTGCCAAGGCAGGTATGGTTGGCTTTACAAAATCCCTGGCCAGAGAGCTTGCCGACGGTGGTATTACGGTGAACACTGTGTCACCAGGCTACGTCGGGACCAGCCTGGTAGAAGCCATGCCTAAGGAAATCGTAGACAGTATTGTCTCAACGATTCCGGTTGGTCGATTGGGCAAACCTTCAGAAATCGGCGATGCCGTTGCCTTTCTGGCGCACACAAACTCAGGCTATATCACCGGCTCAGATATCTCCGTCAACGGTGGCCTGTATATGGGCTAGGTTCCACAGATATACCCAGATCTCCGCCTTATGGAGATCTGGTGATTGTAATACATCATCCTCACCCTCATTCAAGGCCTGAATCCAGGACAAAACTTGATACATATAGCTATGTGAGTACTCACTTACATATATCCAAAAATTTCCCAAAATTCTGTTTGACAAGGTACTTTTACTGACCTATGCTGCATAGCAACATATTGCGGTGCACAATTATATTATTTGGAGAATTTGATATGACAAACATTAATATTGAAGGAATGAACGAAAACATGAACAAAATAGGCCAATCTGCTTACAGTGCAGCTAAAGCGCTCTATACCATGAACACAAACGCTGTCGAACAACTTTTCGATCAGCAAATCGCCATGGCAACATTGGG
>QNEM01000258.1 GCA_003645215.1 Gammaproteobacteria bacterium | reverse complement strand
TTGAAATATTCGTTATTTATTATTCAGCTATCGTTTTCAACTCCGTGATTCGATAACTGCCAGTCATAAAGTCGCATATGCTATCACAGCCGCAATGCAGCAAACAAAAAAGCCCGGGCTATCCACCCGGGCTTTCGAACAACACAGATTTCTAGATTTGGCGTTTAGTTAATCATCACCAGCAACAGCTCCTAAAATGTGCAATAAGCTCATAAAGAGGTTGTAGATGGTGATGTATAGCGTGATTGTCGCCATGATGTAATTGGTTTCACCGCCATGAATAATTTCACTAGTTTGGTAGAGGATCAGGCCTGACATCAGCATGATGAAAAGACCTGAAACAGCCAGTGACAGTGCAGGAATACTGAATATCAATGCGCCGATACCTAACAAAAAGGCAGCCAGGATACCGACCATCAAAAAACCACCCATAAAGCTGAAATCTTTCTTTGTGGTCAATGCATAGGCTGAAAGACCAATGAATATTGTCCCTGTACCACCCATGGCCATGGCAACCAGTTCAGCACCATTAGAAAATGCTTGCAGATACATGTTAATGACAGGGCCGAGTGTCAGACCCATAAAACCGGTCAGGGCAAAAATAGACAGAATTCCCCAGGCACTGTTTCTCAATTTTGTAGTAAGAAACAGCAGACCAAAATAACCGCCAAGAGTGACCAATATTCCCATATGTGGCATATTTATTTTCATCGAAATCCATGCAGTAAATGCACTGAAAAGTAGGGTCATTGAAAGCAACATATAAGTGTTTTTAATTACACTATTTGTTGCCAGGACTGACTCATTCGGTCTGCGGACAACAATTTCTGGGGTTTGGCTCATTTGTACTTAATCTCCTTGGTGAAAAAATAACTATATGTTCATAGTATGAGGGTTAATAGCTCATTTTCAAGTATAAACAGTCCAAATATTGATATCAAAACCCGGAAAATGACTAATAACTATTAGCTCTTTTCGTAATGTATACAATCAGGTATGCTCTCGCGTCTTCTGGAGAGGTGGCAGACACAAATTCATCTGGAGTGAATTTGAACAGCCAAAGGCTGGCCCTTCAGGGTGGAACACATGGATGTGTGGAATAAATCTGTCTGGAACAGATTTGGACACTGACGCTTGCGGAAGTGGTACGAAGTACCGAGGCACAGGAAGTGCCGAGTCAACGGTTGAATGCAAGCACCGAAGGTGCTCCGGAATAGTAATCATATTACTTAACAGAAAATTCAATATATTTGGAGAGGTGGCAGAGCGGTTGAATGCACTGGTCTTGAAAACCAGCGAACCTTTATCGGTTCCGAGAGTTCGAATCTCTCTCTCTCCGCCAAATATAAAAAAGCCCCAATTATGGGGCTTTTTTTATTTTCGGAGTTGGGTGGTTCGATGAGAACCCTTTAAGATCCGACTCAAAATCATCGGGAATACTTTTATTCACCACATCCTTGTGGCTCACCTTGCAGGCCATCATGCATGCATGATGTTCAAAACTTGTTCCTTGCAGTTTTGTGAACAGCGAAGCTGGCCCCGAAGGGGTGGAGCACATGGAAGTACGAAATAATTCCTCACCATCTCCATACCATCCCCCGAATATTGGCGCAATTAGCCTGTTAATTGGCGTGTTTTGCCAAGTTTAATACCTGTACTTCAGACATAATCTTCCCTGGTTAATCAGGATAAATTAAATGAATAGATTTCCTCCTCAGAAAGCCTGATAAAAGAGCCCATAAAAGGACTTATGGGTTTCAGGCATACCCAGGCAAGGGGATTCTGGCGAATAGACAATTGATTGGTAAATTATGCGAGATTGAATTTCAGTACTTCAGAGATAAATTCAGTGTTTGAAAAGGAGAAGTAAAAATGATGACCAAAAAAATAACGATAGGCGGTAAGTCCTTCGAGTTTAATATCGAATTTGTAGATGCAATCATTGAACATATGGACGGGATACAAAAGTGTGAAGATATGAAGGCAGAACTCACATATAAATTACATGATCTTTACATTCTGTCAGGCGATCCACATCTGAAAGCTCTTGCTAATATGACGAAAGTAGAAATGAAATAAACAATATTAGATCTCTGTTTTTAATGCCCCGGGTACTGTCGACATTGCTTGATTGAGCACCAACACTCTCAATATATACCTGGTAATCATTTTAAAGACCGGCTTTTGCCGGTCTTTTTTCGTTCAGTACTAAACGATCCAGTAATTTCAATGCACGACTGAGAAAATTACATTTATAATCATTACTCGTTTTTTTTGCTGTACCTTAATTTGGGGCATAGAATAGAAGCATGTTCGAAGGGCTAGAGCGCATTACCTATCAATCTGGTGATCAGATCTTCCAGGAGGGGGATGTGAGCAACTGTGCGTACCTGATTGAGGGTGGTGGTGTGGAGATATCCATTCAGAGGGAAAAACAACCATTCAGGGTGAGCATCCTTACCGTGGGCGATCTGTTTGGCGAAATGGCACTTATTGACAAGCAGCCGCGTATTGCGACCGCAACTGCACTTGATGAAACTTGCCTGGTTCGTATATCTCGTGATGCCCTGGAAGATAAACTTACCAAAGTTGATCCAATTATCGAACATCTGCTTCGTCTCATCCTGAGACGTTTCAGGAAAACTCATTATAGATTGACCCAGAAAGACTACCTTCTTCCGGAAGACGCAGATCAGGTAACAGACGTTGATTTTGACAGGACTCAGGAAAACATGATCGTACATGTTCGAATTGCCTCAGATATAATTGATGCGCTAAGTCGAAATGAATTCGAACTGCATTACCAGCCAATTTATTCTATTAAAGACAATCGTATTGTTGGTTTTGAGGCGCTCAGCCGGTGGCATCACCCGGTTTATGGAATTATGTCGCCTATGCAGTTTATTGATATTGCTGAAAGTAGCGACCAGATTCTTTCCATTGGTCTCTGGGTATTGGAAAAAGCCTGTGCCGACCTCAAAACCCTGTCAGAAGAATACGAACAATCACCGTTATTTGTTAGTGTGAATATTTCTGCCCGACAATTGGCTAACGCAGAACATATAGCAAAATTTATCGGTGTTGTTGAACAGGCCGGCGTTGATCCAGCCTGCATTAACCTGGAAGTCACCGAGACCATGTTGATCAGTGAGCTGGATTATGCCCAGCAAACATTATCTTCATTACAAGAACAGGGTTTTATGATCTCGCTGGATGATTTTGGTACAGGTTTTTCAAGCTTGAGCCATTTGCAAAAATTCCCTGTTAATATGATTAAAATCGATCGAAGCTTTGTCAGGCAGATGCTTCTTGATCATGACAGTATGCAGATCGTCAAGGCTTCTATAGGCCTTGCCCAGGCACTGGATCTGGAAACTGTTGCTGAAGGTGTAGAAAACGAAGATGAGCTTGCCAGGCTCGCTGAATTGAAATGCGATTATG
>QNEM01000257.1 GCA_003645215.1 Gammaproteobacteria bacterium | reverse complement strand
ATCGCCAGAAATCTCGGCTTCGGTGCCAGGGATTTGCTCGAGTTTAGTGAAGAAGAAACCAAAGATGTCGATGTAAAAGAATTATTTAGCGAATAACAATGTTTTTCCTGCAGGCATCGCTTTCCGGCCCAGCTGCCCAGTGGGTCAGGCAGGCTCCTGATGATGATTTCTGGACCTTTGCAATCATCCTGCTGTTGCTCACCGTTGGTGGTTTTATCGGTGCCTTCTATTTTTTCCTGAGAAAACGCATCATCGAGGATACCCCGACTTCAAGGATAACTTCTGCGGCACAGGGTTATGTAGAACTTTCCGGGACTGGTAAATTGATAGAGGGTTCTCTTATTTCCGGAACACTCACGGGTATTTCCTGCACCTGGTATAGCTATAGCATTGAAGAATATCGTAAATCAGGGAAAAACAGTCATTGGCTAACGATCGAACAGGGTATCAGCGACGATTTGTTTTTACTGATTGATGAAAGTGGTGAGGCGGTCATTGACCCTGATAAAGCCAACGTGACCCCCACCAAAACCGATGTCTGGTATGGCCATAGTCGCCATCCTGAACCCGGAGGAAATAGATCAGGAAAAAACAATGGCGTTTTTTCCACAGGGATGGGTCGTTATCGTTATACCGAAAAACGCATGCATCCTGATGATCCCCTTTATGCGATTGGCCTGTTTGATACCTTGGGAGGTGCAGGCACTGAATTCAATACTAATAATGATGTCGCGCAATTACTCCGGGACTGGAAGAAGAATAGCCAACAACTTATGGCCCGCTTTGATGAAAATAAAGATGGGCAAATCGGCATGGAAGAATGGCAAAAAGTCAGGGAAGCTGCATTAAAACAGATCCAAAACCAGCACGCAGAGCAAAAAACCACTGCGCCTGTCCACATGTTGAGTAAGACCTGTGACTCCAGACGGCCCTTTTTACTCTCGGCACTGCCTCAATCTGATCTAATAAAGCGTTACTCAATGTACTCCTCTGCTCTGATTGTCATGTTTTTTGTGGCAGGTATTATTACTACTTGGATGCTCGGGGTAAGATTCTAATAAATAATTTTTAGATATCGTGTTATCCCGGCTTCCGCGCACGTACGAGGATGCGATCGGTATTATAACGCAGGCCTGTAGTGAAGATTGACTGGCTGTGATCGTCATTCGGATTAGCCAATAAATCCGATGTCGCTTCAATCGTGAACCCGGCTTTCTCTAACATGTCCATGATAATTCCAGGTTCGAGGCGATGCAGATCTGCGTTATCGTACCCTGCTTCTCCAACGTGTTCACTGACTCCCAGGATTCCACCAGGTTTAAGGGCCAGATATATACCGCGAAGGAAAATCTGGGTTCCTGATTCGCCTTCAGTATTATAGATATCATGCATGTTGAATCCCCAGAACGCGATATCTATATCATTATCGAATGGCATGTCCTCAGCATCGACAACAATGTATCTGACATTGGGTAGACGATTGTTCTCCAGTCTTGCAAGCATTGATTGATGAAGTTCTCCGTTTATCAGACTCAAGACATGATGATAATTCTCCGCATACACAAGACCATCAGGACCAACAGCTGCAGAGATAATTTCTGTGTTATATCCAGACCCGGCACACATATCAAGAACAGTCATACCAGTTTTGATGCCGAAAAACCGAGAGGTTTCCAGCGGCTTTCTTCCTGGATCTTTGAGCGCATCATATTGGTCACGTCCGGCTGATTCCAGTTGCTGGTTAATTCGTGCAACCATTGCCGTCTCTCCCTCGACTGCAAAACTATTACCAACGGTAAAGACGAGTGCCATAGCTATTGCATTGATGATTAGCTTTTTCATTAATAATACAACCTCTAATAATAACTTAATTACTACCTGTCGTTATCAGCCATTGATACGTATGAACGATTGGTCGGCTTATACGGCGATACATTAAAACTTATTTTACTAAACCAGGCGCAGGTCCTTGATTTATGATTGAAGGTGTTAAATTCAAGTCGCAAGTGCAACACTGTTAGTACTAACGAGAGTTTAGTTAGTAGTTCTGTGATTTAAAGATTTCCCAGATCAATGATTTGATTCTTCAACAAGCTGGTGAATTATATCATGCTTGATCTCATGAAAATCACAGCCTTTCAGAAAAAACCATCACGAAAGAAGCAAATATTTTTAATGGCCTTCACTGCCAGGGAAAAGTAAGGAACAGCATATGAACATCGGGGCAGGCTCAAGCCTGACTCATAGAACGATTCCATACCAGGGCGTCATTAGATACAATCCTACTTCTGGACTCTGGAGTCAGGTTTACACCTCGCTCCTGCTTTAAATCACTATAACTATTTAACTTAATGAATAATCCACTATTAGAAACTGACGGCTTACCACTCTTTACCTCTATCGTACCTGCGAATATTGAACCAGCGGTCGATCAACTATTAAAAGATAACCGCGCTGAAGTTCAATCCCTGTTAAATAATAATCAGGCTGTTAGCTGGGAAAATACATTACAGCCAATAGAGGATCTTGATGATCGGCTAAATCGTGCCTGGTCACCGGCAAGCCACTTACATGGCGTTGCAGATAATGATGAACTAAGACAGGCCTATAATGCCTGCTTACCCAAGCTGTCAGATTATGCGACAGAGATGGGCCAAAACAAGGATTTGTATCTGGCCTACAAAACTATCTCGGAAAGCGAAGGCCATGCTTCACTGACAGATGCACAGAAGAAGATAATCAAAAATGCCTTACGAGATTTCAGACTTTCCGGTATTGAACTAGACGACGATAAACAACAGGAATATAAAAAAATAAAACAGCAGCTGTCCCTGCTGCAAACCAGGTTTGAAGAAAACCTGCTCGATGCAACGCAGGCCTGGACCAGGCATGTAACCGAGAGAAATGATCTGCAGGGAATGCCCGAATCTGCCCTGGCACTGGCAGCACAAAAAGCCGCCAGTGAAGATAAACAGGGATGGATATTTACCCTGGAATACCCTTCCTACATGCCTGTCATGCAATATGCTGACAATTCTGCCTTGCGTGAACAGATGTATATCGCATATATCACCCGTGCCTCGGATCAAGGCAAGACTGCAAGTGGTGCAGATGCAGGGCAATGGGACAACTCGGAGATCATGAATCAGATCCTCGACTTACGCTATCGGCAGGCACAGTTACTCGGCTATGCAAGCTATGCTCATTATTCTCTTGCCAGAAAGATGGCAAATGACACAGACGAGGTCCTGGATTTTCTCAATGATTTGGCCTCGCGCTCCAAAACCATGGCGGAACAGGAACTGAAGGCACTGCAGGAATTCGCAAAATCAGAATTTAATCTGCAGACATTGAAAGCCTGGGACATGGCTTACTACGCTGAAAAACTCAGGCAACATAAATATGCCCTTTCGCAGAAAGAATTGAGGCCATACTTTCCCGCGCCCCAGGTGCTTAACGGATTATTTACCATTGT
>QNEM01000256.1 GCA_003645215.1 Gammaproteobacteria bacterium | reverse complement strand
CTATGAGTCCTGAATCATCATATGCGGTCAGATGGCGTGTATCAATATACCTGTCTTTATCATCCAGTTCAGGATATGGACACTTCTGTTCAACGACAAAAATATCAACCCTGAGTTTTATCAGTTCATAGAGCTGATGATTATCCAGTTGCTGAAATTGTTTACACTTCCATTGAAGGTTCTTCATGATGGTCCGTTAGCTCTAATAATTTATTTACCTCGTCTTCAAAGATTATGAGTTCATTTTGAGAAAGGCCTTCAGGATCAAATCGGTATCGATAATGTAAATCAAGTAGAGGCAAGAGCAAGCTGTTTTTATAATAATTTCCTTTAGCCAATAGCCACATATGTAACGTCATACCTTTAGGTCTTGCTTCACCAGTTTCTTCCAGTTGCCTGGTAAGCTTGTAAATTGGCGAGTTCTGTCCAGGTTTTTCTGGAGTATTGCCTTGTAGTGGTGTTTTTTGCCTCAAGCTAATAAATCTTGAGTCAGTCAGCAAGCGCCAGAAAAAATAGATAATAACCAGAGCGAGCAGAAGATAAATAAATATTGAATTACCTTCTTCACGATAATCTTTCCAGGTGGTAAAAGAATAACCCAGCCACGACCAGAGATCAGCCACAGGTTGCCACCAGACTTCATCTTCAGCTTCCATAGGTGCCCAGATGGCCGGTGTGGTGTCGAGAGTGATCCATTTATTATCAACATAGGCAATTACCCATGAATGAGCATCTCGCGCCCGTGCAACATATTGATTTTCAAGCGGGCTATATTCCTGCACCGAATAACCTACGGTATACCGGGCAGGGATGCCTGCGGCACGTAACAAAAGTGTCGTGGCGGTAGCGAAATATTCACAATGACCTTCACGTCGATGATAAAGGAAATCTTCAAAACGATTTTTCCCTTTCATGCGGCGGTATTGTTCCAGAGAATAACTAAAATTATTCCTGAAAAATTGTTCTATAGTTCGAATAGCTTCATTGGGTGTTTTTGAATGCAGATCCAGTTCATTGGCGAGTTTTATCAATACAGATCGGTAATTCTTATGAATAGTTAAATCAGTTTCGTCAGGTTTTTCTCCGAGTATTTGATCATCGAAATAAGCATCATAGCGAACCCAGCCAGGTTTTACGCCCAGATTTACTGCGCCGTATTTATTCATTTCTGCTTCAGTCGCAGGGACATTATTGATTTTAACTGTTCCATGTGGGAGTGGAATTACTGCTCTATCACCATTGAAATAGGTGCTAATGGTATATGTATTTAGTGTTCCGTTTTTTGATGTGTTACCTGCTTGATTGAATATCCACTCTTTTTCCAGTGTTGGATCTATCGGCTCGAATTCTGAGCCATCATTGCTCCATAAGCCAAACCTGAAATCGGTATAACTTGCTTCTCTTAATAATACTGGATTAGTAATTTCCTGATCAGATTTCACGCGAACATGTATCTGGTCTGATAATTTTAGTTTACCGATGTAACCAAATGCTGTTCTGGTCTTATCCGGGTTTCTGTTTCTCCACATTATTTGTTCAATAAATGTTGAGGCCATCATTTCCAGCTGGTTTTGGGCTGTTTTTAATCCATTCTGCAGGACATAGCCCAAACCGATGGCTAGTAGTAATAGAGGAACCCAAATATACAGCCTGATTCTTTTAGGGCGGATTGAATATAAGGAAATCGCAGCAATCAGGGAGATACAGATGTAAAAAAGAATATCTTGTTTATGGCCTGCGCTTGATGAAATCAGTACTACCAGTAAATATGGGTAATTCAGGTTAATCCGCTCTATTTTCCCCGGTTTCCCGGACTTTTTTCGCATACTGATAAATAAACTTTGTAGAGGGACATCCCCGGCCTGACTAAAATGCTGGGTCAGAATAAGTGGAGAAAATAAATAGGGTAATGCTGCCAGTATAGGAAAGATGCCATGAGCTGATCTTGTTGAGAACTGAAATACGATAAATAGAAAAAAAAGAATACTGGTAAAGTCCGCAATACGGTTAAAGTTATTGTCTGTAATATCCAGTCGCCACTGAAGTCGTTGTGCGATCCATAAAGGTAATGGTAAGAGCACAGCTAATAATAAATTATTGTTTTGCCATCCCCATAAAACCAAGGCCAGAGTAATAAGACTAATGGCCATATAAGTTTTCACTTTTTCAATAGTCATTAGAAGCTAATGTTTTTTAATTGCTCAGCAACATTTTGCTGATGTAATACATGAAAGCGGTTTACTTGATCCTGCATGGGGCCGGGCAAGTGTTCTGTCATGGATGACTCTTCCAGTACAATTACAAGCACTGGAATGTTAAGGGCACGTACTTTCCTGATAAAATCCTGTCTTGATTCATTCCAGTCCAGAAAAATGCATATCAAAGCACTTAATGAGTCAATATTTCTGAATACGAGATTTGATAAAATTTCGAACGGTTTATCATGACAGGCATTCACGCAAGCCAGTATTTCAAGCATTCGATTAAGGTTGGCAATGCCCCTGTCAGAAGTAAATTTATGGGCTTCATTTCCAACAAACATCAGGTCCAGAAGACTGTCATTATTACCTGGATCATCAATTAGGGAGGCAGCGACGGATACTGCTTCTTCAAATAACATTTCGTTTCTGGATTCAAGGAATGTGTCCAGAACCATGCCCATTCGTACAAAATATTCATCCTGGAATTCTTTAACAACAGGCATGGATTGCTTGGCAAAACTGCGCCAATGAATGTTTTTAATGGGATCTCCAGGACGATAATCACGCAAAGAAACAAATTCCTGTGAATCTCCAACAGAGCCAGCATGATTCACTCCACCCTGTTGGTAACGACGAATCCCCGGCAATGTAATTGCAGGCGCCTTGTATCTTTTGGGTAATACCAGGACTGAATCTTGCTTGCTGATATTCCTGACAGAATTACTCAGGCCAAATGGGTCGGGTCTTAGTAACACTGATTGATTGAAATTAATATAGCCGCGTCTATCAGGGTGAATTTCGATCTTCGTAGTGTTTGTCTTTCCCGCCGGGATATTTTCGACGGGTGTCACTTTGATAGATGCTCCCCGCTTGAATTGAACCAGCTTTAACCACAGTGGATAACCAATGTATCGATCAAATCGATTGGTTTTATTATCAAGTTTTAAATGGCGCAAAAACTCGGGATAATCCGGCATGACACAGCTTAATTCTTCAACAATACTTAAATCTTTCTGTGTGGAGATGCCTTCGTTCCTGATTTTTACGCGGTACTGCATTGTTTGGCCGACAGTACAATAATCTGGCAAATCTCGTTGAATAGTAAATCGACCTCTGAAGATGAAGCTAAACAGGAAGGAAATGAGCAATAGTGACAAGAGTAAGGAAAATATCTGAAAGGAAAGTGTTTGGCGAGTGTCGACACCAAACACACCAGAGAAAATGATGCCGATAAAAATTAAAGTGCCCGCCGCAGTCAATTTTTTGCGCGACCATTGACTGAGCCTATG
>QNEM01000255.1 GCA_003645215.1 Gammaproteobacteria bacterium | reverse complement strand
TTTGCACAGAGGCCGTATCCTCACCATGGGGCAAGAGACGCACACCGATACGCAGGGCCGGATAACGTAAGCCTATCCATTCTGCTTGCGCGGCCATTTCAGTCAGTAGCTTACGGGCACCTTCACGTTCATCTTCTTCCTGAAAGGCGCCTCTATAAAACTGGGCTTTCCGCATGATCCAGCCGTCATCAATGATGATGAGAAATTTTTCGATCAGTAGTTGATTATATCGATCCTGGAAATCTTCTCTGGCAACCTCGGTTTTGGCATCTACGCCAGCCAGAAAGTTTGCGATCCAGTAACCCTTCTCGCGCAAGGTCCTGGTTTGGTCGTTACGCTGGCCGTGTTGAACCCCGCCTCCATGATCTTTGCAGGCATAGGCTTTCGGTGGTAACACTGTTCCATCACTACAATACCAGCGGATATTTGCGAAAGGCCCCCTCGGGGCTTGCTTCATCTGCTCAATCCATGTTCGATATTTGCTGTTGGAAGGTTGGGCAGAGTGACCTGATTCTGCCGTCACGGTAAAGCTGACCAGTGTAATAAATATTGTCAGAGTTGTTGCTGAGAATTTCCGCATCGTTCCCTCCTGGGAATCTGATTTTGTAGGTCTACCTTTTTATACGGGTAGTGTACTATCGTCATTCATTAACGGACAGTATGATTTTGTAACGGGTCGAAAAGAAACACCGGACATTTATTATGACTAACAACTCCACATCAAAATTAAGAATTAGCCTTTCATCCATGATCTTTCTGTGTATGGGTCTGGGTGTCCTGGTTGGCCTGTTCTTTGGTGAAATGGTGGCCTTTCTCGAAGTCATCGGAGAAGTCTGGATAAAATTATTGCAGATGACTGTCTTGCCCTATGTCATGGTCTCTCTGATCATCGGCCTGGGTAGTTTAAATTATAGTGAAGCGCTGCTGCTCGCCAGGAAAGGCAGTGTCATGTTGTTGTTGTTGTGGGGTGTCACACTGATCGTCGTTTTTCTGTTCCCCTTTACCTTTCCTGATTGGGAGAGTTCGTCATTTTTCAGTACCGCCATGACGGAGAAAAAAGCCGAGGTTGATTTTCTTGGCCTGTATATCCCGGACAACCTGTTTTATTCTCTGGCCAATAATCTTGTGCCAGCGGTTGTACTTTTCAGTATAGCCATCGGTGTGGCCTTAATCGGTGTTGAGAAAAAAGACACCGCACTGGAAATCATGGGGATCCTGCTTGATGCCCTGACCCGAATCGCAAATTTTGTTGTCCGTCTGACCCCGATTGGTGTGTTCGCGATCATGGCCAGTGCGGCGGGCACGCTGAGCTTTGAGGAATTTCGACGCCTTGAAGTCTATATCTATTCCTATATCGCCATCTCTCTTGTTATGTCTCTGTGGGTATTACCGGGTCTGGTCACCACACTCACCCCCTTGCGATATCGAGATGTAGTTGGTAACACCAAGGATGCACTGGTGACGGCCTTTGCCACCGGCAGTCTTTTTGTAGTGTTACCTATTCTGGTGGAAAAGAGTAAAGAGTTGATTACGCGTTATGCCGAGGACAGCAAGACTGGTGAGTCCGCGGTCGAGGTAATCGTTCCTGCGTCATTTAATTTTCCCCATGCAGGTAAAATATTTACGCTGAGTTTCGTCCTGTTTGCCGGCTGGTTTTCAGGCTATGAAGTTGAAATCAAGGATTATCCAATACTGATGGGAAGCGGTATCACCAGTCTGTTTGCCAACGTCAATATAGCAGTCCCGTTCATGCTGGACCTGGTGCATGTTCCGGAAGACATGTTTCAACTGTTCATCACCACGGGAGTCATTAACGCACGGTTCGCTACACTTTTGTCAGCCATGTTTACCTTGACGCTCACCCTGCTTGGTGCGTTTTCCATGTGTGGATTGCTCAAGATCAGATTGTCCAGCGTACTGCGTTATATCGTTCTGACAGTCCTGCTGCTGGCTGTCACTGTTGGTGGTTTGCGCACCCTGTTTTCACTGACTATGGAAAATGCCTACGCCAAGGACAAGATCATCTCCAGTATGCAGCTCAAGGAAACAATGGTTCCTGAAACTGTGTACCGCTCGCAGCCCCCGGCAGTCGAATTACCCCCGGAAGGAAGCCGACTCGATGCAATTATTGAACGGGGATTTTTGCGCACTTGTTATCTTGAGGACGATATACCCTTCTCATATATAAATAACGCGGGCGAACTGGTTGGGCTGGATATTGAATATCTTCATATCCTGGCATTTGATTTGAAGGTAAGTCTGGAGTTGGTACCGACTAACTTGATATCGATCAATCAGCATCTGAATGAAGGCTATTGTGATATTGGTTCGAGTCAGTTAATGACACCGGAAGGCGCATTGAATGGCTCATTCAGTGCCCCCATCATGTATAGCACATTTGCGTTGCTGGTGAAGGACCATAAACGCGCCGACTATGCACTCAAGGAAACGATCTGGAAGCTCGAAGCACCGCGTATAGCTATCCAGCCATTGCCTTATTATATTGACCTGGTAAACAGAATACTTCCCCAGGGACAGTTGACCACTATTGAATCCCCCGGGACATTTATCAATGAATACAGTGATGAACTGGACGCTATGCTCATCACTGCTGAAGCGGCCTCGGCATGGAGTCTGTTGTATCCGCAGTATGCAGCTGTCATTCCCAAGCCGATTACCCGCAAAGTGCCAGTAGCCTTTCCACTGCCCCAGAATGAGGAAAGCCTGGCTGATTTTCTGAAGATATGGCTGGAACTGAAGAAACATGATGGAACAATACAAAAATCATATGACCATTGGGTCCTGGGAAAACAGGATGAAACCAGAGTGCCTCGCTGGTCTGTGATACGTGATGTGTTGCATTGGGTAGACTAACACTGATTGTTTTTAAGGGCAGAAGATCAAAAAAGTCAGGTTAAATAAATTAACCTGACTCTATTGATTACATTTGATTATTTCTTTAACTGGTAAAGAATCGGGCAGTAATTCAGCCCTGTTTTTTAATCAATCTTTAAAAAAGCATTGCGTCGGAATTTTCCTGAACTTTCCAGCCCATTTTTGCCAGTTCTTGACGAGCCTGATCACTTGCGGTTCCTGAAATCAAGAGATGCCTTTCGTTAACACCTTTCATCATGGCAACATTCTGTGTCGCTGTTCTGATAACCCCGGCAATCCCCTTGGTCCACAACAAATGATCCAGAGGAACAGTAAAGACAATATTGCCATTTTGAGTCATCCCCGCAGAAGTTGAGCCAACCGCTACGAAGCTGGAAACAGGTTGAACCTTGGCATTATAGGCCGCATACATCTCGGCCTGTCTTTGGCGAAAGAAGGCCATATCTATATCATTGGTCACTGTCGCAAGCTTGATGTATTCAGCGCGCCCGGCCGTTTTTGACATTTTTTCAAGGGATAGCACAATCAGTGTTTGTTCCCTGGGGGTGTATACACCGTTGGCAATAAACAAGTCGGCAACATTTTCATTAACACCCA
>QNEM01000254.1 GCA_003645215.1 Gammaproteobacteria bacterium | reverse complement strand
GAAGTAAACAGGGACAATATGATTTAAAACGTGGGCAAGGGGGAATTATGGATATCGATTTCCTGACACATTATCTGCAACTCTTACATGGCCATGAGGATTCGTCATTGCGGACATCCAGTACCCGAACAGCATTAAGAAAATTATCGGCGGCAGGGAAAATTGATAATGAAGTTAGTAAGTTTCTATTAGAGGCATATGATTATCTGAAAACTATAGAAAGTCATATACGGGTGTTTGATATGAAATCAATCAGTACCTTTCCAAAGGACATGACTAAAAATGTTGGGCTGGTGCGTTCAATGAATTATCTGGATGACAATATTGAAGATGCGGCAGGGCAATTCATGGATGATTATAGAAACATGACCCAAAAAACAAGAAACATCTTCAACGAAATTTTCAGCCCGAACTAAAATGATGGTTCTCTAGTCCTGGTTTTCAGTACTATCTTTTGTATGTAACAACCCTGTTACGACCCTGTCCCTTGGCCTGATATAAGGCCTTATCAGCATAGTCAATCAAGATATCAGGAAGAATATTTTTTTCAGGGATAGTCGTATGTACACCAAAACTGGCAGTCACGACATCTGCAACCGATGATACGCCATGGGGTAAAGCAAGGTCGAAGATTGCCACTCGCATATGTTCTGCGATTATTTTAGCATCTTCATCGTCAGTGTCGGGCAAAATAATAGCGAACTCTTCACCTCCAAACCTGGCTGCGACATCTGCTGTGCGTCTGGCGTAGTCATCAATCAGATGAGCAATCCTGGTAAGACATTTATCCCCGGCCAGATGACCGTGCGTATCATTATATTCCTTGAATTTATCAATATCGCATATGATAAGTGATAAATGACTCGATTGACGTGCTGCACGATACCACTCATCGTAAAGTGCTTCATCGAAACGGCGGCGATTATTAATTCCTGTTAAACCATCCTGGGTAGACAATGCCCTGAGTTTCTCAGAAATATCTTCTGCACTTTTCTTTTCATAGAGTAATTTTGCCTCTGTTTGGATTTTCTTCTGTATATCCTGCTCAAGATTCTTGTTGGCATCTATTACCTGTTGTTTTTCAGTTTCCAGGGCAGCGAGAAGATCTTCTTTTTCTATTTGTAGCCCCAAAGAAGATGTCATTGTTTTATTTAATCGATATGAGATAGCAATAATGGTAATAAGGAACAAAAACACAAAATAACCCAGTGCACAAATTGCTGGATATTCAGATAAAACAAGAAATCCACCTATGGGAGATAGCAATGGAATTGAGAACAGCAAAAATGAAATCAAGGATGCTGAATAGACGGTTGCAGCACCTGCACAAAGACCAGCAGCACATATTGTCACCAGACCAAGGTAGGTAGGATCAGCAGTCTGCGCTAGCAGAAGGATAAAACCACCCCAGATAAGTCCGGATATGATGACACCAGCGAGATGCCACGAAAACCAGTAGTCTGGATTTGATGAGGTATTTTCCGAATTTAAAAATGTGTATGAACGATACAGTCTAAGCCCGGTTGAAGAGGTAAATACTAGTAGCCATGCAATGATAGATGCCTGAGATAGATGATTTCTAAAGACAAACGTCATAGAAATGGCGAGTAATGCCAATAAAAACAGGTTTGAATATGACTGCCCGTATAATATATCGAGTCTTCTAGCTTTTATTCTTTTTTGCATGGCAATTGTCATAAGGTCGTAACTATTTGTTATTTAGTTACTTGTGTTGCAAATCAAAGGCCAATTCTTCAGACTAGGAAAGAATATAATTTTAATGTGATGAAGTTCACGGAATATACAGCAAAAATGTGAATCGACTCATATATAGGCCTACGATCACCCCCTTTTGATTATAGCGGCAAATCCATACCCCATATAGGGTAGGAATTAACCAGTATTATGTCTCAATATAGAGACAAATGAGACACTGTTTAGCAGTAACTTACTGAAATTAAGTGTAAATATATGAATCAACTTTTACCCAGACTTAGCGTGATGCAGATAATAGTTGACAGGATAAAGGCAGGAACCAGTTCATAAAGTGTAAAAATGCCACCATCAAGCTGGTGCCACAGAATAACGGTTGTTGCCCCGGTAATGATTCCACCGATTGCCCCCACGAGTGTCAGTTTTTTCCAGAACAGGCAGAGCAATATCACCGGTCCGAATGCAGCACCAAACCCTGCCCATGCGTAGGCAACCATTCCCAGCACAGTTTCCTCCTGATGCAATGCCATTAAACAGGCCAGCAGGGCAATGCAGATCACCATCATGCGTCCAATTGCGATTAATCTTGTCTGTGAGGCCGTTTTTTTAAACAGGGCCTGGTATAAATCTTCAGTAAAGGCCGTTGAAGCAACCAGTAATTGCGAATCTGCAGTACTCATGATGGCCGCGAGTATGGCTGCCAGACAAATTCCTGCTGGAACGGGATGAAATAATAGCTGAACAATCTCAATAAATACTTTTTCACTGTCTGAGCCTGTCAGGTTTATTTCTGCAAGCGCGATACCGCAGAAACCAATAATTAATGCACAGATCAAACCGACTGCGGTCCAGACAAGTGCAACATTTCGGGCACTCGGTATCATGGTGTGAGAACGAATTGCCATGAATCTTGCCAGGATATGTGGTTGGCCAAAATAACCCAGTCCCCAGCCTAGCAGTGAAATAATACCTAGTGTGCCTAGTGCTTGATTGTCTGACCTCAAAAATAGATCAGTCAATGCAATATTGTGCATGGTCATGGCAGATTGTGTTGCTTGCCAGCCACCAGACATGTCCAGTGCATAGAGCGCGGTGATAACGAGTGCCAGAGACATCAGTAAACCCTGAAATAAATCTGTCCAGGATACGGCCAGAAATCCACCCAGCGTTGTATAGATGAGGATGGCGACGGTCCCCGTAATCACGGCCCAGTGGTAAGGGAGATTAAATACAGACTCGAATAATTTTCCACCAGCGATCAGTCCGGAGCTGGTATAAAAAATGAAGAAAAATAAAATAAACAGGGCTGAAACAGTTCTTATGGTATGGGTCTTGTCCTCAAATCTATTCTCAAAAAACTCAGGGATAGTCAGTGCATTGCCCATGGCTTCACTTTGCACTCGTAATCCTGGCGCCACAAGAAACCAGTTCAATGTCGTACCCAACATTAGACCAACAGCAATCCATATAGCTTCATAACCTGCGGCATAGGCATAACCCGGTAAGCCAAGTAGTAACCAGGCACTCATATCTGATGCTCCGGCACTTAAGGCCGTGGTCCAGTAACCCAGTTTTCTGCCACCAAGGATGTAGTCTGATAAATCATTTGTTCTGGTCCAGGCAACAATGCCTATTCCCAACATCAGCAGTAGATAAATGGTAAATGTAACAAATAAATAATCTTGATCAGGCGACATCTTGTCAGAGAATATCCTGGCAAGGGTAAAACTTATCTTCAGGGATGTGCTTCAGTATTTCTTTGCTACAGAATTCCAGCATCTCGGATTGT
>QNEM01000253.1 GCA_003645215.1 Gammaproteobacteria bacterium | reverse complement strand
TCAAGCCACTGTTGAAGCCAGGATGAAAAAACATGATGTGCTTTGTTTGATACACGGTCATACCCATCTACAGGCAATCCATAAATTTACACTCGATGGGCAAGATGCGAAAAGAATCGTTTTAGGTGATTGGTATCAGGGAGACAGTGTTCTTGTTTCGAATGAACAGGGACTTAAATTATTTGCTGTTGACGATTATATAAATCAAAATTCATAGCAGAGATTTTTAAATATATAATTTACGACAGTACCCCCGCTATCGTCATGATGCCCAACACCGTTAACCAGACAATCAATGTCCTGTTGATCAGACCCTGTGTTGCCCTGACCCAGTAGGATCTGTCCAGGTTGTCTTCTTGCATGTCAGCTCCAGGACGATAGTGCAAGGCACCAAATCCAGAGGACACCAGGATGGTTTCATTTACATTAAAGGAACTCTCCTCATTCACCCTCCAGGCTTCCATTGCCTCTATCATGTTCCCTGCCAGTGCATTACCCAGGGCAAACAAGCGTGTTGAAGGCCAATTTAAAATAAGGTTCAGGTGCCTGACAGAATCTGCATAGCCACCGTGCACATCCTGATACTTGAATTTCAAAATACTCACTAAACGATAAAGCATGGCACCAAAAGGCCCCAAGACAATAAACCAGAAAATTACTGCATAAAGGCGCTCATTGGCCTGAATAAAAATACTGCCTATGATCTCCTGTTCATCTTTTTCAGGATCAGGTGCAGCCATTGAATTACAAAGTTCTCCTGCATAATGCCGAGCTTGCACATCATCTTCAGCATCCAGTGCCTTGATGTATTCATCCAGGGATTGGTCAAGAAAAACTGGCCCGAATGAGTTTAGTAATACAGCCAGGGCAAATAGATAACTTAAGGGGAAAAATATTTCACTCAAACCATAGTCAATCAAAAGTATCAATAATAATGGACCTGCCAGCGTGATGATGACACCAGCGGTAGTATTCCAGTACATGGACTGAACAAGTTTATTTTCCAGAAAATCACTGTAACCACTAAACCATTTTAGTTTACGAACCTCATCCAGCGTGCCCAGAAAATATTCCAGGGCCAATCCACACAAAAGAATAATCAAGGTCATATTTTACGTCTCACATTAAAACTATATTGATGAATAATATAAGTCCCAATCAAATCTGGGTCCCGGATCTGTTTTTCTATCTGGTGCGATATGACAATGCCCGGTGATCCTCTGTTGGCTTATTTTAGGCCAAAACCGAATAATTTCCCCTGTTATATTTATCAGCGTTTCATATTGTTCCCGGGTAAAGTCCTGATCATCACAACCTTCCAGCTCTATACCTATCGAATAATCATTACAGTTGCACCGACCTTCGAATTCAGACTCTCCAGCATGCCAGGCACGTTGAGTAAATGGAACATATTGAGTAAGCAAGCCTTGACGATTAATCAATATATGTGAAGACACCCTGAGTGACGAGATTTCCTTAAAGTAAGGATGATATTCCGGGTCTAGTGAATTGGTAAAGAGCTGATCAATATAGTCCCCACCAAATTCATCAGGGGGCAAGCTGATATTGTGGATCACTAACAAGTCTATCTCCATGTCATCAGGCCGTTGATCACAATTGGGAGAGATGACCTTGCGCACGCCTTCAAGCCATTCACCTTGATCATCAATTCGTATATCAGTCATTATCTTTCGTGTCTTTAGCCATCATGCTAGGCTAAACCAAATCGATAAAACTGACAAAAGGTTATATTCATTTTTTATGTGTCGCCTTGCTGCATATTTAGGTCCTGAGATATCACTGGGAAGGTTTCTGATGGAACCTGCCCATAGTCTCTATCGCCAGTCCTGGGAACCTGAAGAAATGGAAGATGCCGTGCTCAATGCGGATGGCTTTGGATTTGGCTGGTTAAATCCGTCCAGGCAAACGGCTATCTACACCAATACACGTCCTATATGGTCTGATACCAACCTCAATGGTTTGTCTGAATCATTATTCAGCACTTATTGGCTGGCTAATGTACGCAGCGCCACGCCGGGCCAATCAATCAGTCAGGACAATACACATCCTTTTAAGTTTGGTCAGATATTGTTTACTCATAATGGCTACATTGAGAATTTTAATATCGATATCAGAACGCGCCTGCATGAAATCCTGGAACCCTCCATACAATCTGGGATCCAGGGCAATACTGATTCCGAATTTATATTTGCTTTACTACGTCAGCAATTAAACCACACATCTGACATTGCCCAGGCCATTCAGGGAATGGTGTCTATCCTTACGGAAATGATTGCAGATGAGAAAGTATTATTAAATTTGATTGTTGGTGATGGCACAAATTTTTATGTCTTGCGGCATGCCATCAACGGTCAATGCCCGACTCTTTATTACAGTACCGGGGAAAATGAATTTCCAGATTCTATCTTAATCGCCTCAGAAGCCCTGACCGAATCTGGAAAATGGCAAGCCGTACCCGAACATAGCTATTGCACAATATCTGATAACTCAGCCCCTGATTTTATTTCCTTGTGACCCCCACAACTCTTTTCACACTACTTTCAGACTATCAACACAAGGTTCTGGAATTTTGTGAAGGACATGCTGAAGATTACAATATTCAATACCATCCCGACTTAAGCCCTTTAGGCTGGCACCTGGGACATTGTGTCTACACTGAAACACACTGGATCAGAGAACAGTTATCAGGTATCTCCTCACCTGATCAAAAATTAACAAGATATTATGTTCCGGAGTTGGCGAATAAATCAGATCGCGCTGGTGCCTTACCTGATCATGCAGAGCTTTGTCAGTGGGCCATGGAAAGGCAGCAGGAAAATCTGGAATTGATTAAAAACCATCAAGGTTCAAACAGTCATCCGCTCATGCAACACAATTTTATATTTCATTTCCTGATCCAGCACTACGCACAGCATTTTGAAATAATGCATATGATACTTGTACAAAAAGCATTGCAAGAGTGTGACAATTTTGAAGTCAAACAACCGCTCTTAAGCCACGAGTTGAACATTTCAACGACACTGTTAGAGGCCGGAAGCTATAATATCGGTTCACAAACTGATTTCCTGCCTTATGACAATGAGTATCCTTGCCATGTATTCAAAACAGGCGATATTAATATTGCAGATAGACCGGTCAGTAACAGTGAGTTTCTATTATTTATGCAGCAATCAGCCTACCAGGATCAGGAGTACTGGAGCGAGGAGGGCTGGTACTGGAAAGAGAAGTTTGATGTTTCCTGTCCTGAATTCTGGTTAAAAGACAGACAGCAAAACTGGTTCGGGATAGATATTAAAGGTCCGCATCATCTTGACCCTGATCATCCTGTGTGGGGCATTAATCACTACGAAGCTCAGGCGTTTGCTCTGTGGGCCAGTCTGGATCACGGCCAGGCTCGACTACCGCATGAATATGAATGGGAAGCGGCAAGTCAAAATGATTGCCTGGAAAACACGGGCCTGGTGTGGGAGTGGTGTCAAAACAGTTT
>QNEM01000252.1 GCA_003645215.1 Gammaproteobacteria bacterium | reverse complement strand
GTTTATTACGGCCCCGTAACTATTGAAAAGAGTATTCATCTTGTTGGTCAATCAGGTACTGTTATCGATGGTGGTATGCAGGGAAGAATAATCACCATCTCTGCAGCAGATGTCATTATTCGAAATATAAAAATACAACATTCAGGTATTGATTTGTCTGTAGAAGACAGTGGGATTTTTATTACTGCAGAAGGTGATCGGGCCTTGATAGAAAATAATCACCTGCAAGAAAATCTGATTGGCATCTATTTGAAGGGGCCAGATGATGCCATTGTCAGAAATAATGTGATCACAGGTCGTAATGATCTGCGTATGAATGAACGTGGTAATGGGGTGCATATCTGGAACTCACCCGGATCAATCATCGAAAACAATCAAATACGGTATGGTCGTGACGGTATCTTTGTCACTACCAGTAACAAAAACAGATTTCTCAATAATCAATTTCGTGATCTACGGTTTGCAATTCATTATATGTATACAAACCAGAGCGAGATTAGTGGCAATACCTCAATTGATAACCATATTGCCTATGCGTTGATGTATTCAAATAATCTAACCGTCAGTAACAATACATCCACAGGAGACCGTGACAGGGGGATCCTGTTCAACTTTACAAATTACTCGGATATAAAAAATAATATTGTGCATGGATCTCCGGAAAAATGCGTGTTTATATATAATTCAAATTTCAATGATATCCATGCAAATCATTTCGAGGCTTGTGACATCGGGGTACATTTTACAGCAGGTTCTGAACAAAACCGGATATGGAACAATGCATTCATTAACAATAGAACACAGGTTAAATATGTTGGTACTCGTTTCCTCGAATGGTCGCATGAAGGTCAGGGTAATTACTGGAGTGACCACACCGCCTTTGATATGGACGGCGATAATGTAGCCGACAAACCATACAAACCTAATAACCTTGCTGATCAAATCATGTGGCGACATCCTATGAGTAAAATTTTACTTAATAGCCCGGTCTTACAGCTATTACGCTGGAGCCAATCACAATTTCCGGGATTACATCCAGGAGGTATTACGGATAGTGCACCAATGATGACACCTATCCTGTAAGATTCGATAGATGGTAGCCGTAGATCAAATAAAAGAACCCATTATCACATTGCGAAATGTCAGCAAACATTATCGCAATCATTATGCTGTGGATTCACTGGACCTCTGCATTAACAAAGGTGAAAGCCTGGCATTAATTGGACACAATGGTGCAGGCAAAACAACATTGCTCAAACTTATTCTAGGGCTCACGCGCTCTGACACAGGCAGTATCAAGGTAAACGGACAAGAGCCTTGGCAGACTTCAGACAGAAAATCTATCGCTTTCTTGCCAGAGATAGTTTCGTTCCCAAATTCAATGACCGGTAAGGAATTGATTAAATTTTATGCCCGGCTAAAGAACCTGCCTGAATCAGAGTGTAACAAGCAACTGGAACTGGTGGGCTTGACTGATGCAGCCTCACGCAAGGTAGGTACGTATTCGAAAGGCATGCGTCAACGACTCGGCCTGGCCCAGGCATTGCTGGGAGAGCCTGAACTTATATTACTGGATGAACCTACATCTGGACTGGACCCATCACTACGCAAAAAGTTTTACAATATCATTGAGGATTGCAAATCAACGGGAACAACCATACTTATCTCGTCACATGCACTTTCTGAAATAGAAACAAGGATAGATCGTATCGCCATATTAAAACGTGGCCGTCTGGTGATACATGGCACACTCGATGAACTACGTGCAGCCGCCAATTTGCCTGTCCAAATCCGTGTATCTACTGTAACCGGGCAAACACCGATTGTGAGTGATGCACTTAAGCCTGAAACCCCTTTCCGAAAATTCAATGACCATTGTATAGAATTTGATTGTCATCAGGACGAGAAACTGCATGTCTTGAAAAATCTTTCCCGGATCCCATCGGGAGTAACCGATATTGAAATACTTCCTCCACGCCTGGATGATCTCTATATTCATTTTGCCGGTGAGGAAAGTGACCTGTGAAACCAGTATTAGTCATGGCCTTGGCCGAGATACAAGAGGGCATTCGCAACCGCTGGGTAGTGGCATGTATTTTATTGTTGTCGATTCTTGCAGTATCACTCACTCTGTTGGGCTCAACACCTATCGGTATAACTAAAGCCAGTTTGTTAAGCGTTACCATGGTCAGCCTCACCAGTCTCAGTATCTATCTTATTCCCTTGATTGCATTGATGCTGGCATTCGATACCATCGTGGGCGAGTACGAACGTGGTACGTTATTACTATTACTGACCTATCCTGTACGCCGTTGGCAGATCATTATCGGTAAATTCCTGGGACATCTTTCTATTCTTGCCATCGCAATCCTGCTGGGTTACGGCGTTGTCGCACTTTATTTTGCATTTGACGGTGTTGGTACTGCTCAGGAGTGGCAGGATTATTTTTTGATGATGGCTAGTTCACTTCTTCTGGGAGCTATCTTCATTGCCCTGGGCTATCTGGTTAGTGTTGTTGTGCAACAACGTTCTACTGCAACAGGGGTCTCATTAGGCCTTTGGTTATTTATTGTTGTTTTTTATGACCTTATATTACTCGGGATGTTGCTGGCTGATAAAAGTCATGTCATTCAATCAAAGCTACTGGCTGTACTCATATTGTTCAATCCTGCTGATGTGTATCGACTATTCAATCTCACAGGCTCAGAACTTGCTACCCTGGTTTCAGGCATGTCTGGTGTCACTCAAACGGATCTATTAGCGCCATTAACATTGATCATGACCTTGCTTCTATGGTTACTGGTTCCACTTATGTTAAGTATTTATATTTTCCAGAAAAGAGAAATTTGAATATTGATGATAAATAATAATTATTTCTGTATTTTATTAATATTCTTCCTGGTTGCCTGTGAGAACTCATCTTCCAGGCAAGTTTATGAACCACAGGCTGTGACTCGGGACGATACTGGTTACTATTGCAATATGATTGTTGAAGATCATACAGGCCCCAAGGGACAAATTTTGTTAACCAACAAGGAAAACGCAGTCTGGTTCACATCTGCACGTGATGCGGTGGCATTTACACTACTGCCAGATGAACCCAATAATATTGCAGCATTTTTTGTCACTGCTATGGATGAAGCAGAGTGGAACCATCCTGAAAAACAAATTAACAGCTGGATCCATGCAAAATCAGCCTGGTATGTCATCAAAAGCAAACAACGTGGCGGCATGGGACAAATGGAAGTTATACCTTTTAAACAGGAACAGTCTGCAAGTGATTTTGTTGAAGAATATGGTGGCGAGGTTGTTTCCTATGTTGATATCCCCGAAAATTATATTCTGGGTAATACCCAGCTAAATTAGCCAGCTAAATTAACTTGAACAATACCCATCCGGGTCTATACACTGGAAATATGGTGGACAAGTTAGACAAGGTCATTGCTGAATCAAGGAAAAATGCGGAGGCAAGAGGCCACTCTTATCGTGATAAAGCACTGAAGATGTATCCCTGGAT
>QNEM01000251.1 GCA_003645215.1 Gammaproteobacteria bacterium | reverse complement strand
GCATGTTCATTACACATCATGGAGACATAATCGAGCCTGTCCATGTAACCGATACTTTGATTGTACGGTTTATATTCTGCCAGTTTTTCCGTGCCTCGATGCAATAAGCCAATATGTGGATCGGCCCTTTCAATAACTTCACCATCCATCTCCAACACCAAACGCAGGACACCGTGGGCAGCAGGATGTTGTGGCCCGAAATTCATGGTCATATTACGAATCTCAGGCATCTTTCTGTCCTTCTGCTACATCAGCTTTAGTCACTTTCTCATATCGATTATCGTGGCGAATAACCCTGGGAACCAGAACCCGATTAGTGATGGTAACAGGTTGATAAATAACACGTTTTTGTTCAGGGTCGTAACGCACCTCAACATTGCCTTCCAATGGAAAATCTTTCCTGAATGGATGCCCGACAAAACCATAATCAGTCAAAATTCTTCTCAGATCAGGATGTCCTTCAAAAAGGATACCGAAGAGATCAAATGCCTCACGTTCATACCAGTCTGCTGATGACCAGAGATTGACCACTGATTCAATCTTCGCGGGTGTTTCATCAATCATGCAACGAACACGTAAGCGCTGATTATGTTTGATCGACAATAGATGATAGACCACAGCAAAGCGTGGCTTTGCTTCTGCTTCATCATCAAAAATTCCCTTGCTTACACCACGGCTAAACCCGGTATTGGTAGTACTTTTTGTCTCCCAGTCTGCCTTGCCAAAAGCTGAGTAATCAACACCACAAAGATCGATTAATTGCTCAAAGGAAAATTCTTCTTCATCTTTAAGTGACTGGCAAACTTCAAGCAAATGATCCGGGGTTAATTCGATGACTGCCTGTCCAAAGGCGACATGAGCATCCGTTATTGCATCCCCGAAACGCTCGCCCAGAGAACTTACTAATTTTTCAACAGAATTTGCCATGCTTTTTGAGGTTTTTATTTATGACTGTTACAAACTAACGCGCAATCGTGTTAGTTCGTTTGATTTTATTTTGTAATTGTATAATCCCGAACAAAAGTGCTTCCGCAGTTGGCGGGCAACCTGGCACATAAACATCCACAGGGACAATTCGGTCACAACCCCTGACCACGGCATAGGAATAGTGATAATAACCACCCCCATTTGCACATGAACCCATGGAAATCACCCAACGTGGCTCTGCCATCTGGTCATATACCTTGCGTAATGCAGGTGCCATTTTATTAACTAATGTGCCAGCAACTATCATGACATCAGATTGACGGGGGCTGGGTCTGAAAATGACACCGAAACGATCCATATCATAGCGAGAAGCACCTGCCTGCATCATTTCTACGGCACAACATGCGAGGCCAAAGGTCATTGGCCACATAGACCCTGTTCTGGCCCAGTTAACAACGCTATCTACCGTTGTCGTAACAATGCCTTTCTCGTGAACTGTACCTTCCATCCCCGGTGCCGTATCCAACACTCCCGTTTGCTGTGCTACTCCCATTCAAGAGCTCCTTTGCGCCATTCATAAATAAAACCGATCACAAGTACGCCAAGAAATATCATCATTGCCCAGAAACCAGCCATGCCTATTTCGTCAAGGACAACTGCCCAGGGAAACAGAAATGCGATTTCAAGATCAAAGATGATAAACAGGATGGCAACGAGATAATAACGAACGTCAAATTTAATACGGGCATTTTCAAATGCTTCAAAACCACACTCATAGGGAGATTGTTTTTCGCTACCTGGACGGGCATGTCCCATAAGTTTACCGAGGACAAATCCAATAAGTATCATTGAGATACCCATCACCAGACCGATGACAATAAAAACAAGAATGGGGAAATAATTTTCCAACATCTTAGTGTGTTATATCCTTTTCAATCCAGATAATCGACGAAAACGCCACGAAAATACGCAATAAAAATCCATTTTTGTCTGCGCCAGTCTGGCGACGCCGACAGTATACAATCTCGCAGCGCAACAATCACTGAAATTGTTATTTTTTTTCTGAAAAGCCTGTTTTTTTATAAGAAAAAGTAAAGAGTATGTAATCCTGGACAATTCAATTCACTGGTAACATCAAAATAGATAAAACCAGTATGAATTTGTTTCTAAAAATGAATTTTTCTGTGATTTAAATGAGAATCAATAACTTTAAGCTGAATGTTCCTGGCTATTTTTGCAGATAGGCAAACATCACCGCAGCTAGCGCGATTGCCAGTGCTGCAAAAACCAGATAATCCTTCCAGTTAGTCTTTTTCTTTTCCTGATTGTTAGCCGATTTATTCCTGAAGCTACTGGCCGCATAACGCCACTGCGTAACTGTCGAGACACTGGGATCGGCAAACATCTGACGCCACTCTGCGACCGTTTGTGGCCGTTCCTTATGATTTGTACGGATTGCATGCTCAACAGCCCGCAAAAAGAATGGTGAATATTTATCGTTATGTTGATCCAGGATATCCACGACTTCCTGGATAGCCTCCTCACCACTACTGCGGTTACGAAAAGTTGCATCAATGGGTGCCTCACCCGTGATTGCTCGATACAGAGTCGCACCCAGGGCGTATATATCAGTCCAGGGACCCTGCATATCACTTCTACCATAATACTGTTCAAACGGGGCATAACCCGGTGAAGCAACTTTGGTCAGCGTCTGGGTTTCTTCTCCAATTGCCTGGCGGGCTGATCCAAAATCCAGTAATAGCGCTGATCCGTCTGGACGAATAAAGATATTGCCTGGCTTGATGTCTCGATGTATGAAACCTTCAGCATGCATGCCCTCCAGACCATCCAGTAAACCCATAATCATATCAGTGAGTTCATCTTCCGAAGGTTGTCTTTTCTTAAGAATTTCCTGAAAAGTTACACCTGCCTCATAACTCATCACCATGTAGGCCGTATTATTTGCTTCAAACACGGTATGAACACGGACAATATTATGGTGGTTAAATTTGGATAAGGTCTTCGCCTCTCTGATAAATCGCTCGAGGCCCCATTCCAGTGTGCAGACACTATCGTCATCTACTTTTACAGAATGTAAAGTGTAATCTTCGCTCCTGGTTGCCATCCCTTGCGGCATAAACTCCTTGATTGCCACATCTCGATCCAGGCTGTTGTCGTGTGCCAGATAGGTAATACCGAAACCACCCTGCCCCAGGATGTCTTTAATCTTATAAACATTCAGTTCATAACCATCTGGCAGGGTCGTTGTATCGGGGGATGATTGCGAGTTTTCCATCAGGAATTATTCAATGAGTTTAGCTGGTGACAAATCGGAAATCCCTTTCGATACTAATCCAGCCACGTATCTCAGGGATTAGAAACAAAATATTAATCAGGATTTACAGGCCTTTAGCACCCTGAAGGCACGGCTGCCCTTGTCTACAGTTGCACCTGATTCTGAACCATCGGTAAAAATAGTAGCGTCGTCGTCGTCGGTGTATTTATGACCACCCTCCCAGTTTTCCACGTCTGCATAGAACTCCAGCGCAGATCTCATGGTCTCATTTTGCTCTTGAAGGTCTTTAATCTTAGCTT
>QNEM01000250.1 GCA_003645215.1 Gammaproteobacteria bacterium | reverse complement strand
TTAAACTTAACAAATACGACCAAGCGGAGAATAGCCATGAGATTTGAACAGGTTCGCGATATCCTTGATCATGCCAGAGAATTTCATAAATGTTTAGGTGAATTTTATCAAAATCTTGTCGAATATGAAGAAGAGACAAGAATCAAGATGCTGCTCGAGTATTTAGGCAGGCATGAAAAGTTTCTTGAACAGGGAATTGCGAACTTTGAGGAAAGTGCCTCAGAAAAAGTCCTCGATACCTGGTTTCAATTTACTCAAGATAAAGCAACACTTAAGCTTCCCAGTGGTAATAATATAAAGTCTAATATGTCAGTGGAAGATGTGATTCATATGGGGTTGGAGCTAGATGACTGTTTAATTAAGCTGTATAAAGATGCGGCTGAAGATTCAGAAGTGCTTGAGGTAAAAGAAGTGTTTAATAATCTCTTAAAAATGGAACAAGAGGAAGAGCACCATCTTGTGAGGGCGGCCCTGGATTCTTGGGATATATAGGTAAAACTTGGCTTTAGTCGATAGCGGTTATTGCTGGAGTTGCTTGATAGACGTTAATTACGCTGGCACAGGGGGGAAGCCGGAACCTGAGAACAAGTCTATCTAGGCAAGCTGCTGGGCTACTTTTTTATCCGTGCCCAAGTAATAAATGATGAACTTACTGCTGAGCCTCAAGGAAGAACAGGTATTCAAGCTTTCACTAATTCGCCGCTTATTGTTTCAACTTAGCGCTTCCTTCGGCAACACTCAGATCTCGGACAATCACGCTGCATTTGCTCTGCAGCAGAATGAATTTGGGAACAGAACTTCCGCTTAGGTTTTCATAGTCGGTCTGACTCTTGATTATATTTAGTCTATATGGTCTGAAGATGAGATGCGAGATGTTCAAGTTATTTCCGAACAACTTATAAGATAAAAACTGAGCATTATTGAAACCAATGAAAATAAAAATGACCTTGCAACAAGTATTAACAGAAGCGCTGGAAGATGAATATAAAGCCTGCGCCATGTACCGAAAAGTTATCTACAAATTCGGACCGGTTCGACCCTTTGTCAATATTATGGAAGCCGAGGAACGACATATTGCTGCGCTAATACCTTTATTTAAACAATATGACATCCCGATTCCTGAAGATAATTGGGATTCGCGTCTTC
Organism: Gammaproteobacteria bacterium; assembly: GCA_003645215.1. Classification (GTDB taxonomy): domain Bacteria; phylum Pseudomonadota; class Gammaproteobacteria; order Eutrophobiales; family Eutrophobiaceae; genus SMWN01. The sequence goes on along the minus strand of QNEM01000250.1, from coordinate 2,421 downwards.
AAGCTCCCGATACTTTGCGGGAAGCCTGTCAGGCCGGAGTGGATGCAGAAATCGAAAATATGGACATGTATGAACGACTGCTTGCAGCCACTCAGGAAGCGAATGTGTCTCGTGTGCTATCTAACCTCCAGGCTGCATCAAGAGATAATCATTTACCGGCATTTCAAAGATGCCTGGAACGTGACGAAGGCTATGGTCAAACAGAACATAGCGGAAAAAATGTACGGGCAAGAAGAGGTCGGTATGGCAAATAACATAAATGGGGTTACGCCGGCTGCAGGGTGATGACAATCGAAATTATTGGTGCGGAATCCCTTGGTGTTCGCGGTCTATGTTGTCTGGTTACGACTAAGACGCGTCGAATCGTCATTGATCCAGGCGTTGCTCTGGGGTATGTTCGTCATGGCTTATTACCCCATCCCTGCCAAATCGTAATTGGCGCAAGGGTACGCCGGCGTATTATTGAAGCGCTGAGTCAGGCCACGGATGTCATCTTCAGTCACATGCATGGTGACCATGTGCCGCATGATACATGCCAATCCTTATCAACTTTCGATACAGCTCTTCGGTACCGTAATCTTGGATGAACTCAAACAAGCTATAGCCTGCTTGAAATTGGATTTTATTTTTTAAAAAACCATTAAGGAACATGCAAGAAATATTGAAGAGTTGACGGGTACAAATAAGACAAAAATAGAATTGCCTTATATTGACTTATCCAAGTCCTCAACCAAATCCTTGCGTAATGTCTCTAAATTTCCAGACCAGGCCTCAGCATCGCCAAAATCGCAATATTTCAGTGTACGATGATGCGGGTCTAATGTCTTTTGAGCATGTTTGATTGGACACCAGTATTGTTCTGTGCGACCCACTATCTCCCGGGCATATTCGATAAGGCCATTGCCATAGCCACAGTATGTGCAGTTAATCTTTTCGATTGCGTTCAAATAGGCAAGAAGGTGTCGGTCAATGACCAGATAATCGGTACGTTTTACTAAGGGTATGCCATAGATGCGGAAGCAGATATGCTGATAAAGAGTGATTGATAAATCCAGGACAAGCAAGGGAACTATCATGCCGTATATTACAGGTGCAGAGAAGATATATGTTAAGGGTGTCCTACGCAGATACTGCCAGAGCCCGGTTCGATGCTGCCGTTGCCAATTCTGCACACTACGTTCAAAAACCACCTTACCACGCCGTAAGCTGTAATTAAATTGCTGTCGCTTCTCAACCAGAAGACTATCGACCTCCTGTTCCAGGTCTTGCTCTGTTACACGCAAACGCGCCAGTATTTCGTCTATTTTCGTTATAGTTTGCATAGTTCACCTTACTTGTTGGGATTACTTTAATTCCATAGTCTTAGGAAATCGTAAAAATCCTATTTTCAAATTCATAATGATCAATATCATTGACAAATTATAAAAATGAATCTTGATTCTACCATGCTTGATATAATGGAATTACCTGAGCCTTATAGACTGGTTAGTCATTTTTTTAAACCCTCCATTGCACAATTTAGAGTGTGCATGGGTGATGAAAAGTCTATCACTGTATATAAACTTATGTAAGAAAATAAAGGCTAGTAAAATGCAACAAGATTCCCCACATTATGACCACTGTAACGACTTGTCTCAGGAAACCCTAGCTTCTATGATCGGTTCAGTGCGGGTAGTGGTTACCCGTCATTTGCAGAAATGGAAGCAGAAAAATATCATATTCGGAAGACGTGGAAGCTGGTCGGTAAAAAACCTTAAGGAACTGCTGGAGAAAGCAGAAGATTTTCTGCGTAATTAAACACAATAATTTTTCCGTAAAAAAACCATGAAGACAGCCTATATTACTCACCCCGATTGCCTCAAACATGAAATGAGCAAAGGCCATCCAGAAGGGCCTCAACGTCTTCTTGCCATACAAGATCAACTTACATCACAACAGCTATGGGATTTTCTTGAACATTTCGAACCGCCTACTGTAGAACGGCAGGCGCTGCTACGTGTCCATAGCCAACAGCACATAGATAATATTTTCCAAAATGCGCCTAAAACGGGGCAGCCACTCTTTCATGTTGATCCTGATACCTTCATGAATGAGCACACTCTCACTGCTGCACTCAGGGCGGCAGGAGCCGGAACCTTGGCCGTCGATCTAATTATGGAAAAGCAGATCGATAATGCTTTCTGCGCCGTGCGCCCGCCTGGTCATCATGCCGAAAGCAACAAGGCAATGGGGTTTTGCTTTTTTAACAATATTGCCGTGGCTACATCTCACGCACTTGAAAAGTACAATCTGGATCGTGTTGCTATTGTTGATTTTGATGTTCACTTTGGCAATGGAACCGAAAATATTTTTAAGAACGACCCCCGAATCATGATCTGCTCTTCATACGAACATCCTTTATACCCCTTTGCTGACCGCCCT
>QNEM01000249.1 GCA_003645215.1 Gammaproteobacteria bacterium | reverse complement strand
ATATTTTCAACAGCTATGACACTGCGCTGGTAATTCTCAAAGACATCGACCATTTGTTTCAGACAACCTTGCTCCCCATCATCAATCAGATCATCGGCCAGTAACACAGCAAAAGGCTCATCCCCGACGGCAGCACGCCCACATAATACTGCATGACCCAACCCCAGCGGTTCTGCCTGCCTGATATGAATACAGGTCACATGACTGGGCAGAATATTCTGAACCAGTTCAAGCAATTCTATCTTGTTATGTTTTTGTAATTCATTTTCAAGCTCATAAGCCTTATCAAAATGATCTGCAATTGATCTTTTGGTCCTGCCAGTCACAAAAATCAGGTCGGTAATCCCTGCAGTCACAGCTTCTTCAACGGCATATTGTATTAATGGCTTGTCGACAATAGGCAACATTTCCTTAGGGTTTGCTTTTGTTACTGGTAAAAATCGTGTGCCCAATCCGGCAACTGGAAATATTGCTTTACGAATTTTCTGACCCATTATCCTTTACCACTTATTGGTATCACATTATCCATCTTCTCCTGAATAAAACTTCCTTCAGGGACTAACTGAGCGAACAACTTACTTATTTCTTTATCATTAAACTTTGCAACGGCTGCTTCCATTTCCGAAATAAGATTCTCAAGGTTTTGCCAGTCTATCTCAGGGTGATTCGCCAAAAGAATTTTTACGTGTTCCGTTTCTTTTCTATCTTCATTTTCATAGAACAACTCTTCATAGAGTTTTTCTCCAGGCCTTAAACCCGTATACGTTATCTTTATATCTTCATTGGGCTTCCTGCCTGAAAGTTTGATCATCTGTTCAGCCAAATAGGCAATTTTGATTGCCTGACCCATATCCAGAACAAAAATTTCTCCACCATTGCCCATTGCGCCAGATTGAAGTATTAACTGACAGGCTTCAGGAATTGTCATGAAAAACCGGGTGATTTCCGGATCTGTAACAGTGACTGGTCCACCAGATTTTATCTGGGATCTGAAAAGTGGCACCACACTACCTGCTGAACCCAGGACATTACCGAAGCGTACTGTGATAAATTTAGTTACGCCACCTTGATTCTTCCATTCACAGTACATTTCTGCGATACGCTTGCTGGCACCAAGAATATTTGCTGGATTAACTGCTTTGTCGGTTGATATAAAAACAAATTTTTGACAATTATATTTGATTGCCAACTCTGCCATATTTTTGGTTCCAAATATATTGTTCTGTGCGGCAACTCTTAATTGATTCTGAAGCAAGGGAACGTGTTTATATGCAGCAGCATGAAACAGGATGTCCGGCCTGTGTCTTTTCAGAACTTGCTCAACATTGTCCCTGTCACAGATATTTCCCAGTACTGCAAATAAAGCAAGGTCTGGATACGCTTTGTTGAGCTCCATCTGTGTGGAATAAAGATTGAATTCACTATGTTCATAGATGATCAGAGCCGCAGGATTTAATCTGGCGATCTGATGACATAATTCAGAACCAATTGATCCACCCCCACCACTGACCAATACTGTTTTATTCGTGATCCCTTGCTGGATGATGCCCCAGTCAAGTTCAACTTTTTCCCTACCCAGTAAATCTTCAATCGAAACTTCCCTCAATGCGTCAAGCACAACCTGTGAAGAGACCATATCCTGTAGTCTTGGCAATGTACGAATGGGGACCCCGGTAGATTCACAGTTATTAACAATTCTTTGCATCTGTTCGTCCGTGGCAGTCGGAACAGCAATCACGATATTATCAATCTCGTGGCGTTGATTGATTGCCTGGATATCATCAACCGTACCAATAATCGATATCCCATGAAGTTCGGAATTTTTTATACCTGGATTATCATCAATAAAACCAATCGGTTTATAACTCCCTTCTCGCAACATTTCACGGACAAGCATTTCACCTGCAGAACCAGCGCCTATAATAAGCACCCTTTGACCAGTGGCTTCAGAGTTAAGTTTAAACGAATGATCTTTCCAGAACCGATAACCCAGTCTTGGCCCACCTAACAGAAAAATCAGAAATACAGGATAAAGGATCAATATGGATCTCGGGATACCATTCAGCCTGATAGATATGAATAACACCAGGGTAACACACAGTGCACCAATGATTGCTGCACGAAATATATTCCACAGATCTGGCAAACTGGCGAACCGCCACAGACCTCGGTAAAGCCCGAAACGATAGGAAGTAAGTCCCTGTACTAATACTACTAATGGCAACGCATATAGACTTAATTTCCAGTTTGGATAGGCAACCAGCTCAAAATTGAACCGGATAAGCCAGGCTAACTGCCAGGCCACGGCCGCCATAATGAGATCATGTAATACGATGATTCTGCTTAAATTTCTAATTCTCATATCAGCTTAATTTTCTTTAAAGAACAGCTTCACGCATTATTTTCTTAACGACTTCACAGACAACATTCATATCATCTTCTCTTAGCGTAGGATGTACCAGAAACATGAGACTCGTTTCACCCAGTTCCTTCGCCACTGGTAATCGATGCATTGGCTCCAGATCCTCCGCAAAGGCCTTTTCCAGATAAATTTCCGGACACGAGCCCGTATAACAGGGAATCCCCACAGCAATGATCGCATTCAATACGCGCATTCTATCCCATTCGGGTTTCAGCAATTCAGTATCAACGAAGGCATAATATTTGTAATAGGCATGTTGAATATCATTACCTGGCGTTGTAATGCGTAAGCCCTTGATATTCTTAAAACAATCAGTCAGTTGTTGCGCATTACTTCTACGCTGTTGCAACCAGCCTGCCAGCTTTTCTAATTGCAATCTGCCAATGGCAGCCTGCATTTCAGTCATACGCATATTTGTGCCAAAAGAGTCATGTAACCAGCTAAATTCAGGTGTCGCATTGGCACGCCGCACTTCTTCAATGTTTTTACCATGATCCTTGTACGCCCAGGCACTCTCTCAGAATGTATCTGAACTGGTACACAACATTCCTCCTTCTCCGCCCGTCGTCAATATTTTATCCTGGCAAAAAGAGAAAATAGATACGTCACCAAACGATCCAACTGCCTTATCTTTATATCTGGCACCAAGTGCCTGGGCACAATCCTCAATTACATAAAGATTATTCTCTTTCGCAAGAGCCATGATGGCATCCATGTCACAGGGCCAACCGGCAAGATGAACGACAATAATTGCACGTGTTTTTTGAGTAATTACTTCCCGGATAGAATCGACAGTAATATTTTGACTTTCTAAATCAACATCCGCAAAAACAGGTATCGCACCTTTAAGTACGACACAACTGGCAGAGGCTATGAATGAACGAGGCGTAACAATAACTTCGTCATCATTACCAATCCCCAGTACATGCAGTGCAAGCTCCAGTGCTAATGAACCATTGGCCATTGCTATGGCATGTTTAACACCGATATATTCCGAAAACTCTTTCTCGAACAGTTTTACCTGCTCACCTGTCCATGCGTTAACTTTACCTGACTTTAAAACTTTCTCGACTGCAGAAATCTCATCCTCCGCAAATACAGGCCATGGTGCTATTTCCATATTCAACATTTTATATATTCAATACTT
>QNEM01000248.1 GCA_003645215.1 Gammaproteobacteria bacterium | reverse complement strand
TACAAAGAAGTGTAAGACAGACATGCCGCGCAGTTGACAAACAGGCCAGCCTGCACCTGATTGGTACGGATACGTTGATAGACAGTGATATTCTGAATAACCTTGTTGATCCTTTAATTCATATGTTACGTAACTCTCTTGACCACGGAATAGAGGATCGTGAGATACGTATCAAGAAGAATAAAGATCCGGAAGGCCGGATTGATCTGTCATTTGCATCAGAGGGGACACAAATTGTTGTGCGTTGTAAAGATGATGGCGCGGGACTGGATCATGAGGCAATCCGTGTTACTGCCATTAAACGTGGACTTATTGCACCTGATGACAAACTTGCTCCGATAGAACTGGACAGAATGATTCTCAGGCCTGGTTTTTCTACAAGTAAAAAAACTACACAGGTATCAGGAAGGGGCATTGGTATGGACCTTGTTTACTCACAAATACTTGCTAGTAAAGGAACTTTACATATTGAATCTGAAAAAAATAAAGGCTTACAGATTGAATTGAGAATGCCAGTCACATTGATTTCATCACACGTACTTATGATAAGACATAGAAATAAAATGCTTGCTGTTTCAAGCAGAGGTGTAGAACAAATATTACATCCATCTGATAGTGAGATAATTGAATCAGATAATGGTTATATGTGTAAAGTAGAGGATGAAATTTTCGAATTGAATAACCTTGAAGACTTAATAGATTATCCAGGTGACAGGCGTTTGAGCGATCGAGAAACCAGGCCAGCATTATTGATCCGGGAAGAAGAGATCAACAAGGTTGTCTACATCCAGGAGATTGTTGATAGCCGGGAACTGGTAATCAAGTCTATGGGTAAACATATGAACAATATCCGTGGCATCCCGGGCGCTACAATTCTCGGTGATGGTAGCGTCGTTCCCGTACTTGATATACCTGATTTGTTACGCTCATCTACGCACAGTGAGGTCAGGAGCGAGCATGACGACCTGGAACACACCAGTATCTTCGCCGCCCTGCCAACAGCCCTGGTTGTTGCTGACTCTCTGAGTGCACGCCGTGCGCTTGCCCAGGTCGTGAGGGATGCCGGCTACGATGTCAGAACTGCTAAAGATGGTGTCGAAGCCGTGGAAATTATAGACAAGAAAACTCCGGATATCCTGCTTGTCGACATGGAAATGCCAAGAATGAATGGTATGGAATTAACCGCATATGTCCGTGCAAACCAGGATACTGCAGATATCCCTGTCATTATGGTGACATCGAGATCCACTGAGAAACATCGGGAACAGGCCAGTTCCGCTGGTGTTAATGTTCATTTAACCAAGCCTTTTTCCGATGATGATTTACTGGATCACATTAGCAAGCTTCTGGGTTAGCTCAGGATTCAACAACAATTTCATAGTTCCCGCAACTCTACGCTGTATGGTACCATCAGGCTCTGATAAACTAGATTTTATATAGTTATCATTCGCAACTGTCTGTTTTATTGACAGTTTTACTTTTAATATATTCATTAATTAACGATTGGTAATCAAGTTTGCTTAACATTCTTCTCATTGATGACTCCAGTGAATATCGTACTCTACTAGGTCGGCTGATCACGGAGAATTATCCAGGTACCCGGGTCGAGGAATATGATCCTGCTGTAAAGGGTATTCCTGAGACAAGCATGAACTGGCGTAGCTACAGCATGGTTCTTCTGGATTACGATCTGGGCCTTGAGAGTGAAAACGGTCTGGATTGGTTACAGATCCTGAAGACCTATCCTGATATGCCACCCATCGTGATAATAACAAGTAATAATAATACAGCGATTACCGTTAGAGCACTAAACCTCGGGGCTGCGAACTACCTGCTTAAAACCGAAGTAAACGCGGACAATATTATTTCCAGACTCACCGAATCAATCGAACTGGCCAAGTTTCATGAATCAGAAAGCGTAACTCAATCACGGGGGCTATTAAATGATGACGGAACTTCTATCGCAACTGAAACACTTGTTATAGAAGATATGCCAGGTGATGAAACTCTGGCACCTGGAATGGTAAATACTTTTGATGACGATAATAATAAATTGCGGACAAGCACTGTCGCCAAACAAGCTAAATTTTTTGAATCCACCACAGTTAATATATCAGCATCAGTAAACACCACTCAATCACCAGGTGTATTAAATGATGACGGGACTGTTACCGCAACTGAAACTGTTGCCATAGAAGACATGGCAGGTGAAGAAACTCTGGCACCTGAAATGGTAAATATTTTTGATGATAATGAATCACTTCAGTCAGATGGTGTTTGCCTGCTCATCCCTGGCTATACCATTGAAAAGGAAATCGCAAAAGGTGGCATGTCAACAGTCCTTCTTGCCAAAAGACTGGAAGATGACCTGGATGTTGTTTTGAAGGTTCTATTCACACAGGGGCAGGAAGACCCCAGTGCTTTAAAACGCTTTATGCAGGAATATAACCTCATCTCCGCAATGGATCACCCTCATGTTATTCGTATTTACGAAAGAGCTTTTGCCACAGATTTTGCCTATATCGCACTGGAATATTTACCGACGGGCGACCTCTCTAAACGTATTCGAAGGGGAATAGCTGCGGAAACAGCACTGTCTTATTTAAAACAAATAGCCCTTGGCCTTGGTGCGATCCATGAACTCAATATTATTCATAGAGATCTGAAGCCAGGAAATATCCTGTTCCATGGTGAAGATACATTAAAAATAACTGATTTCGGAGCAGCAAAGATCCTCTCTGATGAAATGGAGGACATCACGATCAATAACATGGTGGTAGGGACACCTTATTATATGAGCCCGGAACAAGGCACAGGGATGAAAGTTGATCGACGTAGCGACATCTACAGCCTGGGTGTACTTTTTTATCAGATGCTCACTGGTAAAAAGTTATTCACGGCAAATAATATTTCGAACCTGATTCATGCGCACCTCAAGGAACCAGTCCCCAAGTTGCCTGATAATATGAGTAAATATCAACCTCTTATCGAAGGCATGTTGGCAAAGGATCCTGATGAACGCTTTCAGACCACTGACGAACTGATTGCCGGGATAGACTGGATTGAGCAATCGTAATATCAAGAACATCTTATATTCAAATAATTTAACTATAGACATCTGGCAATGGAATATTTCATAGATTACCTGTTATTTTTTTCAAAATTTGTTTCTGTCGTGGTGACAATAGCAATCGTCATTATTGCGGCTGTCATTATCATTATGCGTACAAAATCAGCCCACGAAGGTCATATTGAAATTAGAAATCTCAATCACAAATTTGAGGAAATGGGCCTGTTAATGAAGTCACAGGTACTAGGCAAAAAAGAACTAAAACAGGCAATCAAACTACTGAAATCAGAACATAAAGAAAAAGAGAAACAATCGGATAAAACAGATGATAGAAAAAATATTTTTGCACTTAATTTCAAAGGGGACATCAAGGCCAGTGAGGTTGAGTCTTTAAGGGAAGAAATAACATCTATACTGACCGTTGCCAAAACTTCAGATGAAGTCGTTCTTGTCCTGGAAAGTGCCGGGGGCACGGTGCATGGCTATGGACTGGCAGCATCCCAGCTAAAAAGGATC
>QNEM01000247.1 GCA_003645215.1 Gammaproteobacteria bacterium | reverse complement strand
TGTCTCGCGGGGTGGTTCTATCATGGCGAAATGGTGCCTGTCACATCACCAGGAAAGTTTTTTATATACACATTTCGAAGACATTTGCGAGATCATGAAGGCCTATGATGTATCTTTTTCATTGGGTGATGGACTACGACCCGGTTGTATTGCGGATGCCAATGACGAGGCGCAGTTTGCGGAACTTGAAACCCTGGGTGAGTTAACCCGTATTGCCTGGGAGCATGATGTGCAGGTAATGATCGAAGGCCCCGGCCATGTGCCCATGCACATGATTAAGGAAAATATGGAAAAGGAACTTAAAGATTGTCAGGAAGCGCCGTTCTACACATTAGGGCCACTGACGACGGATATTGCCCCCGGCTATGATCACATCACCTCTGCTATTGGGGCCGCGATGATTGGCTGGTATGGAACAGCCATGTTGTGTTATGTCACCCCCAAGGAACATCTTGGTTTACCTGATAAAGATGATGTCAAAGACGGAATTATTACCTATAAAATAGCAGCGCATGCGGCTGACCTGGGTAAGGGGCATCCTGCTGCGCAAATAAGGGACAATGCCCTGTCAAAGGCACGATTCGAATTTCGCTGGGAAGATCAATTTAATCTCAGTCTGGATCCTGATCGCTCAAGAGAATTTCACGATCAAACATTGCCTAAAGAAGGCCACAAGGTGGCACACTTTTGTTCTATGTGCGGACCTAATTTTTGCTCAATGAAAATAACACAGGATGTCAGAGATTATGCAGATTCACTGGGTCTTGATGATGTTGATGAGGCCCTGGATAAAGGCATGAGTGAAAAGGCTGAAGAATTCAGGGACAAGGGTGGCGAGATATACAATACGGTAGACTAGCCAGAGTGATTTTCTTGGGCTAATTTTCGGTATAGATTAGTAATCAATTTAGTGATTTCCAAATACAAAGATCTACTGGATCAATCCCCCAACCCTGAGCTTGCAAGTTTAAGGCTGGAACGCCTGCTGCAGGAAGATGCAGTACGTGATGTTTTAAATGAAAAACCAGTTGAATTTACACGGGTCTTTGTACATATCATTGCTGTGTCTAATTTTCTTTTTCACTACCTGTGTCGTGAGCCAGAAGCAATTCACCTGATTGGCTCAGAAAACAGCGAACTGAACAAAATTGAAAAAGTAGCAGATATAGAAGGCTTGAGGTCATTAAAATACCGGGAGCTGTTACGCATTACGGCTTTGGATATCTATAATCAAGTTGCCTATGAGCAGATATTATTGTCACTGAGTGAACTGGCTGACGTGATACTGGACAAGGCACTGAAACTGATCGATGCGGAGCAGGAACTCAAGTGGTCAAACAAGGAGGTACCCATGGCCCTGTTGGCAATGGGTAAATTAGGTGCACAGGAACTGAATTATAGTTCCGATGTGGATCTGATTTTTGTTTGTGCCAACAGAGAAGATATTGATGGTGATGTGAATGAATATCATTCTGCAGTCATACAACGTATCCGCCTCTTTATTCGCTATCTTGAAGAAGTTAAAGCAACAGGATTTCTTTACCGCGTTGATTTAAACCTGCGGCCCTGGGGTAGAAGTGCACCTCTGGTGATGCCTATAGACGATACTGAGCATTACTATGAAGCAAGTACTGAAGCCTGGGAAAGATTTGCATGGTTACGCGCAAGATTTGTTGCTGGTTCATTGTCACTGGGTGCCGATCTGCTTGAGCGTCTACATCCATTTAGATATAGAAATATCCTTGGACTGGATGATCTGGAAAGATTCATCGGTATCAAGGCAGAGATGGCAGACATCAGACAGAAGCAGGGATCCTGGAATGTTAAAATGGGCGATGGCGGTATCCGTGATATCGAGTTTTTTATTCAGGTATTGCAACTAGTCAATGCCAGATTACACCCGGAGCTACAGCAGACGAACACATTGAAGTTGTTGACCAGTATGGTGGAGATAGGTCTGGTTGATGCTGATGAAGCAAGAAATATTCGCGAGAGTTATTTATTTTTAAGACGACTGGAAAATCGTTTGCAAATGGTTGATGAATTACAGGTGCATGATCTTCCTGATGATGAAGAGAAAAGACTCGTTATTGCTCGTTCACTGGGTTTTACTGATGCTGACAAGAGCGTGAGCCTGAATAATTTCAATAAATATTTGATCAGTCAGCGAAATGTTGCCAAGGCGTGTTTTGACAAGGTCTTGTTAAAGGGACAGGAAATTTAATGGCATCTATAGATACTTGTCAAGATGCGCTGGCAAAGGCCTGGCACCAGGATATTGCAAACTCAAGTCTGGAACGATGGCTGGCCTTGTCTGAGAAAAACCATTGGGGACGGTGCCCGGAAAATCAGGACTTACTTATCTCACTTTTCGGAGCCAGTTGGTATTTCACACGATTTGTGTTTTTTCGAGGGCGTAACATAGCCGATATTTTCGATGAACCACGGACGCTGGACTTTACATCGGTATCTTTGATTCAGGACTTTATGAAGACGTCGTCGGGTGCTGATCAGGAAACTCAATTCGAAACACTTAAAATACGCAAAAATGAAATCATGCTGGCAATCCTGTTGGCACAACTTTCAGGGTCGCATAAACAGGAGGAAATTGAATCTGCGCTTACCAGACTTGCCGAAGCCACCTTATCCTGTGCCATTCAGATCCTTGCCGTGAATGATGTTGAGATATTAGATAATATTGCCATCCTTTCCATGGGCAGGATGGCCGGGGATGAAATGAATTTTGGTTCTGATCTGGATTTGATATTTCTTTATCCGGGAGGCTCTCAGGATTCAGCCTATAAGGTTTCGACATTTGTCCGTAAATTAATGCGTATTATCGGATTATTATCACCCGCTGGATTATTGTATGAAGTAGATATGCGTTTGCGACCTCACGGTAATTCAGGCTTATTGGTTACGGGTGCGCAATCTTTCATTGATTATCACAAGGGAGAACGTGAGATATGGGAACGCCAGATGATGACGCGTTGCCGTGTAGTAGTCGATAATGGGAATATCGCAAGTTCAGCATTTGCTCAGATCGAATCTTCTATTTACCAGAAATTTGACGAGAAGATTTTAAGAACTGAGATTATTGATATGCGCAAACTGGTGGTTGATGAACTCGGAAGTAAACAGGGACAATATGATTTAAAACGTGGGCAAGGGGGAATTATGGATATCGATTTCCTGACACATTATCTGCAACTCTTACATGGCCATGAGGATTCATCATTGCGGACATCCAGCACCCGAACAGCATTAAGAAAATTATCGGCGGCAGGGAAAATTGATAATGAAGCTAGTGAGTTTCTATTAGAGGCATATGATTATCTGAAAACTATAGAAAGTCATGTACGGGTATTTGATATGAAATCAATCAGCACCTTTCCAAAGGATATTTCTAAAAGTGTTGGATTGCTGCGTTCAATGAATTATCAGGATGACAATATTGAAAATGCAGCAGGACAATTCATGGATGATTATAGAGACATGACCCAAAAAACGAGAAATATCTTCAAGGAAATTTTCAGTCTGGGCTAGTCCTGGTTTTCAGTACTGTCATTGTATGAAACAACCCTGTTACGACCCTGTGCCTTG
>QNEM01000246.1 GCA_003645215.1 Gammaproteobacteria bacterium | reverse complement strand
TTGCAAGAAAATTTATATAAGTTGTCGTTCGTAATGGGGTGATATTTGGGCTAGTGCTTACAACAATACAGATATCAGGTAAGTGGCGATGAAACAATATCAGGAGAGCATTAATGAGCTTGGAACAAATTTACACCAGTGGAACAAGAATGATTGGTAATCGTTCAGTTTTATTGTCTGGTTTTATTCTGACACTGCTTCTCACAACAACTGCCTTTGCTGAAGATTATGATAAAGGACATGGCGGGGATGGTTTTCGTGAAACAGCAATGAATTATGAGAATCGAGCCAAAAAATATGAGGAAAAGGGCTTTTCAGATATTGCCGCCATATATACCCGTATGGCTGAGATTAAAAGACGTGCAGGGAGCCTGGCAGATCAAGGTCGGTGGGACGATATTGATTGGTCAGAGTATGAAGAGTTAGATGAAAAACTAACGAAGATCTATGAGAGCATGAAGCATAAGAAATAGGCAGGCTAAATATAGAATTTCAAAATACTGTACCCGCCCGCCCGGCCTGGACCTTATAAAGCCATGACTGATTTCTGTTTTCGACCGAACTAATTAATTAAAACCCAAATATCTTATTCTGACTTATTACCAACCACGACATTGCAATTTTGAATTGAATAATCAATTTTGAATATGTTTAGTAGTTAACGCACTGGTTTCTTATCGCCTGGAATTTTACGTAACCTGAAATGCAATACATCTTCTGCACAGATATCTATACAACGTCCACAATTGGTACATACAGAATCAAAAATCATTGGATGAATCTGGCCTTTGCCGGTTTTTAATACCGGTGGCAGAATTTGTGGCTCGGGGCAAACCACTACACACTCCATACAGTTAGTACACTGTTCACGTTTATCGGCGCTAATCCGTGGCAAGCTGGTGTGACCTAATACACTGTAAAAGGCACCTACCGGACAGATATAACCACACCAACCTCGCTGGCTGATGATCAGGTCAAACAGAAACACTGCCAGAATAATAATCCAGCCCAGTCCCATACCAAAGATGATGCCACGATGTAACAGCGAGACCGGATTAACAAATTCCCAGATGATAGTTCCTGTGACGGCGCTGGCAATCAGCGTTGCCAACAAAAGCCAGTAACGCATACTGCGTGCCAGAACTGTATTGCTTTTGATACCAAGGCGGCGGCGCAACCAACTGGCAGCATCGGTAATGATATTGACCGGACATACCCACGAACAGTACACGCGACCGCCGATGAGAAAATAAAAGGTAGCGACAATCATCGCGCCTATCAGGGCCGTGTTTGTGATCGTATGTCCAGAAAACCATGACTGTAATAGTACATAAGGATCAGTGAGTGGCAGGACGTCCAGGGTCAGGCTGGAATTCAGATTGCCTTTAACTACCCACAGGTCGAACAACGGACCGATCAGGAACAGTGCGAGTATTGAAAACTGGCTGATGCGCCTCAGGATTAGCCATTTGTGCGCACCCAGATAACCCTTTTGCACAATCGCGTCATGTCCCAGCGGAGATTTTGTCATGGCTCAGTTTTCCGGGGCTGCATTTATTTGGGCGCGTTCAAGGTATCCAGTGGATTTCCTGAAAAGGGTGTCTCAACAGCCTTGTCCGGCGTCTTCTCCAGTCCGGACTGGGCAGAAATTCCATTAAATTTGTTTTCATCCAGCCAGCCAGGTCGCCAATGACGTCCCAGTTCACCTTTAGCAAGCTGTATGGGTAAAACCTTGATAGCGGCATCTTCCAGGACACAGGCCTTTTCACATTTACCACAACCGGTACAGTAATCTGAATGTACGGTTGGCAATAGCAGGGCGTGTTTGTCGGTGCGTTCATTATGCTGCCGTTCCAGAGTGATGGCTTCATCAATCAACGGGCATACTCGATAACATACGTCACAACGCAGCCCGAGAAAGTTGAGGCAGTTTTCCTGATCGATCAATACCGCAAGTCCCATCCGTGCATCATCAATATTGGTCAAATCAGGATCAAGTGCGCCGGTTGGGCAGGCAACTACACAGGGTATGTCATCACACATTTCGCAGGGGATGTCGCGAGCCTCGAAGTAAGGTGTGCCAGTGACGACATCATCTTCTATTTTGGCCAGTTTCAGCGTGTCATACGGACAGTCGCGCACACACAAACCGCAACGTACGCAGGCACCGAGAAAATCTTCTTCCGCACCAGCCCCAGGTGGACGGATCGCGGTGGGCGATAGGGAATGGGACCGTTGGCTATGTAGACCAAGCCCAAGTCCCAGCAGACTTGCACCACAGGCGGCTTTCACACTCTTTTCGAGAAACCGGCGACGCGATACAGAAACTCTGGTTTTATCCTGTTTCATAGTTCTTCTGTTTCACCTTCGCTTGCGCTAAAAACCTTCCACTCCCGCAGTATCAGGTAGTTCATGCGCGATGCCTTTGTGGCAGTCGATACAGGTTTTTTCACCACTTTCCAGGCGGGTGGAATGGGCAGCTTGTGCACGTTTGCTCTGGCGTGTGTAATCCATGAATTCGAGGTCATGGCAGTTTCGACATTCCAGTGAATTATTGGCTTTAAGTCGCTGCCATTCATTCTGTGCCAGGTGCAGACGTTTATTAAGAAACTTTTCGCGGGTATTAATGGTGCCAAAGATTTTACCCCACACCTCTTTAGAAGCCTGCATTTTACGAGCGATCTTATCGGTCCACTTATGCGGTACATGGCAGTCCGGACAGGTCGCGCGTACACCAGAACGATTACTGTAATGAATAGTCGTTTTCAGTTCCTGATACACGTTGTTATTCATTTCATGACAACTGATACAAAAGGTTTCCGTATTAGTGGCTTCCAGTACGGTATTAAATCCACCCCAGAAAATGATACCGGCGATGAATCCTCCCATGGTCAGGAAACCCAGGCTGTAGTAGCGGCTGGGTCGGCTCATCACCGACCAGTATTGTTTTATTTTTCCGAACACTTGCAGTCTCCCTTCGGTGTTTTTCTTTGTCTTTTCTCAGGGATGCGCTGACATCCTCAAAGGTGTTTTTGATAAGGGGTTTTGCCGTAGTTTGTGGAACATGACACTGGTTACAGAAATACCTGCGCGGCGAAACATCTGCCAGGAAATTACCATCCCGATCCATATAATGGGTGACGCTGACCATCGGTGCCTGACTTTCTTCCGTTTGTCGACGGCTATGGCAGGACAAACATTTATTAACGTTAATGTTAACCTGATAGTTATCGATTTTGTGCGGAATTGTGGGTGGTTGCATGGGGTAATTTCGGGCCCGTTTAACATCATCATTTTCGATAGTCGGCATGCGCTCAGGGTAAGCATCGTCGGTGATTGCATTACCACGCAAAGTGGCGGTGGTATCACCGGCAACGGCAACAAAGCTCGTGCCCATCAGGCAGAAAGCCAGATAAAATATTATTTTTTTCATCATCTTCTCTCCACTTATGCCTTGAGTATTTTTACAGCGCATTTTTTATAGTCCGTTTGTTTGGACAGAGGATCTGTGGCATCCAATGTGACTTTATTGATCAACCGGCTGGCATCAAACCAGGGCACAAAAATCAGGCCTTTTGGTGGCTTGTTGCGTCCGCGGGTCTCGACCAGTGTCACCATCTCGCC
>QNEM01000245.1 GCA_003645215.1 Gammaproteobacteria bacterium | reverse complement strand
TTGAAGTCGACACGGAAAGCAACTTTGTTACTTTGTATCAGTTGACTAATACTGCCTGGAGACATTTCATCATCGATCCCGGTTAGACCGGAGTGCGCGTCATCAGGCATGCCCCAGAGTGGGCCTGATATTCTCGGGAACAGTAAAAACAATACCAGCATAACGGGGATGGATTGCAGCAATAATGTTGCAGTGATTTTACCTGAAGCCCTGACAGACAATCTTTCCTGAGTATCATTAAACGAGACCAGGCTCAGGGTCATGACAAATATCGTGCAAGCCATATAAACAGCAGTGCCAATGGTTTGTGTGAAAAGAAAATTTGTTACGACCAGAAAATAACCAAGAAAACAGCTGACATAAAAATCCCGGTGATGATTTATTTCAAGGACCTTGAACCCTGCTAGTAAAACCAGCAAGGAAACACCGGCACTACGACCAACAATAGTGCCAAAATGAACATAGATACCAACAAAGCCGGACATCATTAATACAGTTAGAAAAATTCTTATGAAGGAAAATTTCTTTGCTTCTAAATCAGTTTGTGAAGGTGCATAAATTTTCCATACGCAAAGAATCAGGAACAGCGCCATGATCCAGTAAGGGATTCTTTGACTATGAGGAAGTGCAGACATAATCAATCCACCGGTCAAAAAATAAAGGCTATGCAAAGGGATATTATTCTCGAGTGGACTATGCTTCATTCTTACCGCCCATTCTTAAGGCCTATTCTCAAGGCCATATTTAGCCAGCGCAGATAAACACTGATGCAGGTGTTTCTCTCCATGCCCTGAATCTATAAATAATTCTGGAAGTTCGAGGCTATATTCCAGAGATTGTGATTCAGCTTCAATGATCCAGTGGCACAATTGTGAAAGCCGTGCCTCGACATCAGCCAGGGCTGAAACATCAGCCCAGCTTAAAAGGAGTTTGTCTGCACCAGAACCACTAAAGCGTTTTACAAACAGGCCTTTTTGCTGGGCATAAGCCTTCCAGGCGATATCCTTGATTGAGTCACCAGACTGATAATTGCGAAAGCCAATAAAATCATCCGTTCCAGAAGCATTGCCCTGATTGCCAGTAGCCTCGGTTAGTTTATATGCCGGAAAATGGTTTTGACCTGCAGGTTTGGGATAAACCAGGCAGGGTTGTTTCATTTCGATATATGACCATGCCTTGAACAGGCCTAAAGGGAAGGTAGTAAATACCTTGATGCGGCCTGCGTAAAGCAGTCCTCGTTGTTCAGCCTTAACGGTTAACTCAATACGATTAAATGTATTCGCATCAACATCGCAGGATGTTATGGGAACTTCATTTCCGGTTGATGTTAGAACATCCGCAAGCAGTCGCCACTTTTTTGTTGTTTTAATAAAAGAAATAGAAAGACGAAGCTGACTATTGCGGTTATCCAGTATTAAAGGAAAGTTTGCCAGCTCCCCGGCAAAAACAGCTGAGGCAGGGGCCTGGTTTATTGCCAGACCGGCAAGGTTTCTACAGGTATGTAACAGAGTGACAAGTGCAAGCGAGCAAAGCAGGAAGGTAAGTATGTATGCCATGCTGTTGTTGTAATTAACAGCACCCAGGAGCATAGCAACTAACATCGATCCGAAAATCGCGCCATACCGTGTGGGCATTATGTAAACTCGTTGTTTTGTAATCCCCCTGTTTTCTGCTGTTGTTCGATGGGCAGAAAATGGAAATTGTACAAGGACAACGGTTTCTGACATCAGGGGATGGGCACTTGTTTAATCAGGTGAGCAGCATTGGCTTCCTGTGTTAGTTGTCCATTATTTTCAACACTATTGAGTCGGTGGGCAATAATACTGGGCAAGACCTGCTGTATATCTTCCGGCAGCACCTGTGGGTGGCCATGTATCAACGCCCATGCCCTGGCGCACCGAAGTACAGCCAGACCAGCGCGTGGAGAAAGTCCATTGGTATAATCAGCACTGCTACGGCTGTATTCCAGCAAGTCCTGTAAATAATCCAGTAGCGCCTCTGAAACATGAATGGAGTCTGCCTGTGTCTGCATCGCCACCAATTGTTCTGCATCTATGCTCGCTGTGATGTGCTTTAACAGTTCCCGACGATCTGTACCTTTCAATAATTCTCGTTCAGCCTCGTTGTCTGGATAACCTAGTTCGATGCGCATGGTGAATCGATCCAGTTGTGATTCTGGCAAGGGGAATGTCCCTACCTGGTTTGAAGGATTTTGTGTGGCAATCACAAAAAATGGTTCTGGCAAGCTACGTGTTTTTCCTTCTATAGTGACCTGGCTTTCTTCCATGGCCTCTAGCAGGGCACTTTGTGCCCTGGGTGTTGCACGGTTAACTTCATCGGCAAGAATTAACTGACTGAAGATAGGCCCGGGATGAAAACTGAAACTACTGGAATCACGGTCATAGATTGAAATACCCAGAATGTCCGCAGGCAAGAGATCACTGGTGAACTGAATACGTTGGTAATCCAGTCCCAGGGTACTGGCGAGGACATGAGACAGGGTTGTTTTGCCCACTCCCGGCAAATCTTCGATGAGTAAATGACCACGGGCCAGCAGACAGGCCAGTGATAAACGGATAGCGTGTTCCTTACCAAGAATGACATGACCAATCTCTTCAACAATATTGTCGATGGCATCTTTGGTGTTCGTGACCTCTGTGTCTAATTGTGCGCTATTCATATTGTGACAGTTTATCCTTTAATAGAGATGCTCTAAAGTTTTTTGAACAGATCCTGGGGATAGGTTCACAATGTTACTCTGATAATCTGACTATCAAGCTGCTTCTGAAGGATTGGGGTTGGTTTTTTCTTCGTCGTTCCCAAGCGATTCATCGTAATACTGGCGCATGCCAGTATCTAGTCAATTAATAAGCATCAATATTCTTTTTTAGTATTGGTCCCGCCTTTTAGCGGCGTGGTACTTTTCTTTGTACAGACTAAAGAAAAGTACCCAAAAGAAAACTGCCCCTAAGATCGTGTCCTGCGGATACCCTCACAGCTTAATGATTTTTTAAGGTCGCGCAAACAAGACTTCCTGTCTTGGTTCCGCTTATTTGAACGTCCTGTTCAAATAACCTTAAAATCATTCACCTGCTCGGCACGATATAAGGGGGGGTGATCCCTTCGTTAATATTTTAGCTAATACGCGCGCTTAAGCGTGTCGAATTTAAGCGACTTGTTAGATTGCATTTCTATTCTGTTAAAATATTTTATTGCCATTAGGAATAATGATAAATATAAGTAAGGATAAAGCCATCATAAGAAAATATTTAAATGATTTGATTCTGTGTTCATTACCCTTGTATGTAAAAAGTCCTCCCAAAAAAGGTGCAAACCAAGGCACAAAATTCGCAAAGGTATGTTTGTTTGGTTTAACTTCATTAATCATACGAGCAAAATGATAAATAAATAATCCTGTCGATATAAATGCTAACAAGAATAGTAAGAAAGAGACTGCAGTCATTAAGTAATTTTCGATCATCTTTTCATGCAATCTAACTAGTATCTGGGAGAAAAGGGGTCAGATATTATTTTAATATGATTATGTTCTCTCATTTCACTCACCCGCTACCGTCATATTCTCAATCAATACCGATCCAGTAAGGACATTACCCCTGGGATCTACATCATTACCAATGTGTACG
>QNEM01000244.1 GCA_003645215.1 Gammaproteobacteria bacterium | reverse complement strand
TACATGCCTTTAAGAATGCCTTCTTCTGCCATATCTGGCATCGGTGGATGCTGGTAATTTTCATTCATGACCGTGATGTAATAGAAGACATCTTCACAATCCTTATACATGCGCTTCAGTCCATTCTGAATAATGACTGCAAGCTCATAGGCATAAGTCGGGTCATAAGAAACACAGTTAGGAATGGTTGAGGCCTGTACATGGCTATGACCATCCTGATGTTGTAAACCTTCACCATTTAAAGTGGTCCTGCCTGCGGTACCGCCGAGGAGGAAACCCCTGGAACGCATGTCGCCACCGGCCCATGCCAGATCACCGATACGTTGGAAACCGAACATGGAGTAATAAATATAAAAAGGAATCATGTGTATGCCATGATTCTTGTAGGAAGTTGCTGCAGCAATCCATGATGAATAAGCACCAGCTTCATTGAGTCCTTCCTGAAGGATCTGGCCCTTGGTATCTTCACGGTAGTACATGACCTGATCGTGATCAACCGGCTCATAGAGCTGTCCGACACTGGAATAAATACCTAATTGTCTGAACATACCTTCCATGCCAAAGGTGCGTGCCTCATCCGGGACAATGGGGACAATATTTTTTCCAATGTTCTTGTCTTTAAGTAATGTATTGAGGATACGAACAAAAGCCATGGTAGTAGAAATCTCTCTATCGCCGGTGCCATCCAGTAATTTTTGATGAATATCTAACTCTGGTATTTCAAGTGGCGGAGGTGGCTCCCGCTTTACAAAGAAATAACCGCCCAGTGCCTCGCGATGTTCTCTGAGATATTTGAGCTCTTCGCTATCTTCCGGCGGACGATAATAGGGTGCATCTGCAATTTCTTCATCAGAGACAGGGATATTGAAACGATCACGAAATTTTTTGAGGGCTTCTTCACCCATTTTTTTCTGTTGATGACTGACGTTCTGACCTTCACCGGCTTCACCCATACCATAACCTTTAACTGTTTTGGCCAGTATTACAGTTGGTTGTCCGGTATGTTTCATGGCCGCGGCATAGGCTGCGTATACCTTGTGTGGATCGTGTCCACCACGGTTGAGTCGCCAGATATCATCATCGGTCATACTGGCAACCATGGCCTTTAATTCAGGATATTTACCAAAGAAGTTTTCCCTGACAAAAGCACCATCATTGGCCTTATACGCCTGGTATTCACCATCAACAGCCTCTTCCATACGTTTATAAAGCAGACCACTAGTATCACGTGCAATCAGTGGATCCCAGTAGGAACCCCAGATGACCTTGATGACATTCCAGCCTGCACCACGAAAAGTCCCTTCCAGTTCCTGAATGATCTTGCCATTACCGCGCACCGGGCCATCCAGTCGTTGCAGGTTACAGTTCACAACAAAGATCAGGTTATCGAGTTTTTCACGTGCGGCGAGGCCTATGGCCCCCATTGATTCAGGCTCATCGGTTTCACCATCGCCGAGGAAGACCCAGACTTTACGATTGCTTGGCTTTTTTAAACCGCGATTTTCCATATAGCGCATGAATCGCGCCTGGTAGATGCCCATGATTGGCCCAAGCCCCATTGAGACTGTCGGGAATTGCCAGTAATCCGGCATCAACCAGGGATGAGGATAAGACGATAACCCCTTACCATCGACTTCTCGACGGAAATTGTTCATTTGCCCTTCAGTAATTCTGTCCGTCAAAAAAGCACGGGCATAAATCCCTGGTGCGGAATGACCCTGGACAAACAGCATATCGCCACCATGATCTTTGCTGCGAGCATGGAAGAAATGGTTAAAACCAACGTCATACAGGGTTGCGGAAGAAGCAAAGCTTGAAATATGTCCACCCAAGTCTCCAGTTTTACGATTTGCCTGAACCACCATGGCCATGGCATTCCAACGTACAAATGATCGTATGCGCCATTCAATCGCAGGATCACCTGGTGAGCGCTCTTCTTTAGAAGGTGGGATTGTATTCAGATAAGCTGTGTTTGCTGAATAGGGCAGGTAGGCACCGGATTTACGTGCCTTGGCGATCAGCTGTTCAAGAATAAAATGGGCACGCTCGACCCCCTCATGTTCAAGAATAGACTCCAGTGCATCGAGCCACTCCTGTGTTTCCTGTTGATCAACATCTTTATGTTCTTCTGTCAAGATCTGGCCCACTCATGTTGCTGCCCTTAATTTAGGGTGCATTTTAGAGTTATTTTGAACAAATGTGGAGAAAATTAACCGCATAAAGATACAATGACTCAAATAATGATAAGGAAGGTCTGATCAAGTTACAAAATTCATTGAGTTGTCATTCTGGCGTAGGCTAGAATCCAGTCAAAACAATTATTTACTGGATGCTGGTCGCTTCGGACTCCATGTCCTCTCGCGACATTTCCTACATCCTGTAGGTCGTATTTACTAGCATGACGATAACGAGACATTATTAGAGGTTCCATAAGTTAGTTTCAACAATATGAAAAAACATCAAAAAATCCGAGGAAGTAATCAATGCCTGTGAAATTGCAGCAAAACATAGCAACGGCTAAAAAGCTGAATCTCGATAAAATTTCCAACTGGATCATGATATTTCCTGAGGAAATCAATCAATCGTATCCTTATGCATCTGTATTCACGGAAAGAAGAAAGGCAACAGGAAGTAAAAAAACAGATACAAGCCCGGTTGTCTGTGATTTACCGAATAAACAGGCAAGTCATGTTGCTTTGGCCTGTATCAAGCAAGATATTTCAAGTTTTGCATTACTGACCCTGGCAAGAAAACTGGTTGCTGAACACAATGCCTATAAGGCAAAAGAAATGGGTGTTTCGGTTGCAGGATTTGATGAAGTACAGACCGAAAGGATTGCAGAAGCAATCATTGCTGCCATTCTTACGGCCTCTGCAGAGATGCCCAGTTTCAAGAGTAAGAAGAAACCAGCAGTAAAACTTTCCAGAATAACTATCTATGGGATCAGAAAATCTAATGGCTTTAAACGTACCTTTGCAGAAGCAGAAGGTAATGCCCTGGCACGCTCATTGAGCATGTTGCCATCGAATAAATTAACACCGTCTATTTATCTTAGACGGATTAAGGAACTGGCGAGAGACAATAAATGGAAGCTGGAATTCTATGACACTAAAGCATTACAGAAGAAAAAAGCAGGTGCCTTCCTGGCGGTATCTCAGGGTAGTCCAACAGCTGATGCCGGAATCGTTAGATTACATTACAAGCCCACGACCAAAACACGCAAAGATCAATTAACCCTGGTCGGCAAAGGTATTTGTTATGACACTGGAGGAACAAATCTAAAACCTGCAAATTACATGTTTGGTATGCACGAAGATATGCAGGGCAGTGCGGTTGCGCTTGGTACTTTTCTGGCATTAACGCGCATGAAAGTGAATTTCCCCGTGGAATGCTGGCTGGCATTGGCCATGAACCATATAGGCCCCAAGGCCTATAAACCCAATGATGTGGTAACGGCATCCGATGGAACAACGATAGAAATTGTACATACCGATGCTGAGGGTCGCATGGTATTGGCCGATACACTGGCGCTGGCCTCAAAATTAAAACCGAAGTTAATGATTGATTACGCAACATTAACCGGAGCCTGTATGTATTCTCTAGGCACGGCCTATAGTGGCGCCTTCACCAATAAAGAAGAATTTATTCCAACCCTGATTGAAGCAGGCAAGGACAGT
>QNEM01000243.1 GCA_003645215.1 Gammaproteobacteria bacterium | reverse complement strand
CAACTTGAGGAAGATGGTAAGAAAATGATTGTGTATTTTGAGCTGTTAGTGAGGTGATAACCGAAGTCGCAATACATCCATGTGCTGCCAGCGTTTCAATGTCGGCTTGAATACCCGCACCACCGGAAGGATCATGTCCTGCCAGTACAAGGACAACTGGTTTTTTCAGTGATGGCTTGTTCATAGTGACCATTTTAAATGACTCTACGTTGTTGTATACCCAAACTACTTGGAAATGCAGGTTTCAGCAAAACGAGAAGCAACTATATTTGAGGCATAGAGCCGAAGGACTAGTCACTCTAGTTCAAGGTTTTATAACGAAGAAGATGGTTGCTTCTCGTCTTGCCCTACGGGAGCTCAGGTAGAAATCCAGTGCCGCGTTACAACTCTTATGAAGGACTAGTCATTCATCGCGAGCTGCGCCTTGCTCTGGCTTCCTATCTAAGCTCTGAAGCCTGCATTTCCAAGTAGTTTGGGTATAGTATGCCGAATCTATTTTTTTCGGGATGAGGCTGTAGTTGATGAAACAATATATGTGTGCAATTTGTGGATTTGTTTATGAAGAAGAAAAAGGCTGGCCAGAAGATGGAATTGAAGCCGGTACCAAATGGGAAGATGTGCCTGATGACTGGGTATGTCCGGAATGTGCGGCGACAAAAGCCGATTTTGAGATGATTGAAATATAGGTTCCCTAGAAAGGCCTGACTACTGCCAGAATAATAATCGCGGCCAGGACCAATACCGGAAATTCATTTAGCCAGCGATAAAATACATGACCATGTTGGTTACGGTCATATGTAAAATCCAGTAATAATTTTCCACAGTAGATGTGATAAATAACAAGTACAGCAATCAACGCCAGCTTTATATGCAGCCATAGCATTCCCGCGTAAGCTTCCCAGCTATTTGCGAACAAGGTCCAAAAGCCAAAGATGATGGTCAGGATCGCACCCGGGGTCATGATGCCAAAGAACAGTTTTCGTTCCATGATCTTGAAGCGATCAATGCTGGTTTGATCGTCACTCATGGCGTGATAAACAAAAAGTCGTGGAAGATAAAACAGGCCTGCGAACCAGGTCACCATAAATATTAAATGTAAGGCTTTAGGCCAAAGCATGATGTGGATTTCTGGTCAGTTCTAATCAGGAAGAAGGTGTAGAGACTGGACTTAAGCCGGTGACTGTATTTTGGGATGTACTTTCTTTGGGCAACATTGAAATTATTGTGTCACGTAGTTCATTCATATCCATTTCACCAATAGTGTGTTTGCTAATTGTACCATCCGGGGCGATCAGAAAAGACGTCGGAGTAACCAGTACATCACCAAAGGCAACAACTGCATTCCCCTCAATATCGATCGCAATGGGGTAGGGGATTTCTCGTTCGGAAATCATTTTTACCACATGATTCGGTGGATCATAAGGCATGGCGACACCAATGATTTCCAGACCGTCTTCAGAAAGCTCATCATAGAGTGCAATCAGGTGTGGCATTTCACGAACGCAACCGATACAGGAGGTGGCCCAAAAGGTCACTAGAACCGGATTGCCACGTAGCTGTTTTAAATCGATGATGCTGCCATCGGTTATGGTAAGTTTGATGTCAGGTGCCTGACTAATACCACTTGGTGAAAGCCATAACCAGGCAACAGATGCTATAAACCCCACAACAAGAGGTATTGTAATCAGAGATCGTTTATTCATTGTTGATCAATTTTCAATGTGGCTAATAATTTCATTCCCGGTTTCATTGACCTCTTTTTTCAGATCTCCTGTGAAGAAGTTTCTGATGCTGTTAAATATATGTTTAACCCCTCTCCAGATTTTCGGCAACAACCAGATCATCAGGGCAATAAATATGACCAGTGCGATAAGAAAAGCAACAGGATGATTGAGAGCTGCCCATATACCGGTAATGACCAGAAGATCTTCACCGACGGAGGCAGTCCAGTTGGTCACCGGTTCAGGTGATGAATTAATTACGATTCGACTACCTGTTTTGGTCGCGTGGGTGGCAGCTGTTAGTGAACCACCAGCAATAAATGCAGCCAGCTGTACAGCAGGAGTCACATCTCCGACGGCACCCATAGCCAGCACTGCACCAAGTGGAATTCTGATAAATGTGTGCAGGGTATCCCATGCGGTATCGACCCCTGGTGTTTTATCGGCAAAGAATTCGACGCAGTACATCAGTCCTGCAGAAGTCATTACCAGAGGATCGGTGACGACCATCAAATCCGGGGGCAGGTCAATATTACCTGTGGTTCCCAGATAACCAAGCATAAATATGGTGGCATACAGGTTAATACCACTGGCCCATGCGGCCCCCATCGATAAAGCAATGATTGATACGGTATCCATAAGCTGTTTCCTGAGTTCAGTTTGGGTATTTTAGCGCAACACAGAGGGTTATAGTCTGTTTCGACTGGCCAAATGCACATTTGTTCTTAATATGTACGAATATGTAGCCATTTCAGGGATATTCAAGCCTGGAATATTGTCTTGACACTAAAATCACCTAATATTAACCTGATTTGTGAAACATCTGATCTATTCAGTTGTTTCGATAAGAATAATTAAAACGGTTTAGAATACTTTATTTGAAAGCGGCCTTGGCCGCTTTCTTTGTTTAAGCGCAGTTCATAGTTTTGGTGGATATAGAAAGTAACGGGCGAAATGAGTGATCAGTAAAATTTTAAAAATAGGCATTGTTGGCGCGACCGGATACACAGGTGTTGAATTGCTACGCCTGTTGGTTGGACACGAGCAAGTCGATATACATGTAGTGACTTCAAATTCCGAGAAAGGCAATTACGTGACCGATGTTTTCCCAAGCCTGTCTGGATACCTGGATCTGAAATTTTCTGAACATGACTCACCTGCATTGACTGAATGCGACGTGGTATTTTTTGCCACGCCACATGCAACGTCCATGTACAAGATCCCCGAGTTATTGAATGCCAATGTAAAGATTATTGATCTGTCGGCTGACTTTCGTTTGCAAGACGCCGAACAATGGCAACACTGGTATGGGGTTGAGCATGCTGCACCAGAATTATTAAAAAGTGCTGTTTATGGTTTGCCGGAAATCAATCGTGATCAGATCTCAAAAGCTGATCTGGTTGCCAATCCCGGATGCTATCCCACCGCAGTTTCACTTGGGCTTTTACCTTTGCTGGAAGCAGGTGTTGTTGATATAAATTCATTGATTGCCGATGCCAAGTCGGGTGTTAGTGGTGCCGGGCGTAAGGCAGCCATGGCAAGTCTCTTTAGTGAAGCCAGTGAAACTTTCAAGGCATACGGTGTTTCTGGTCACCGACATTTGCCCGAAATTTGTCAGACACTGAGTCTATGTTCAGGGCAGGCAGTGGACATCACTTTCGTGCCGCATCTGGTACCTATGGTGAGGGGTATATTTGCCACGCTTTATGCGAACTTGAAGCAGACGGATCTTGATGTCACCGATATTTATACAACACGTTATATTAATGAACCTTTTGTGGAGGTTCTACCGAACGGTTCACAACCTGATACCCGTGGCGTACGGGGAACAAATATATGTCGAATCGCAGTCAGCCAGGGACAGGGTAGTGACAAACTCCTTGTGTTATCGGTCATTGATAATCTCGTGAAAGGGGCTGCAGGCCAGGCGATTCAGAATATGAATATTATGTTTGGTCTGGATGAGGTATCAGGACT
>QNEM01000242.1 GCA_003645215.1 Gammaproteobacteria bacterium | reverse complement strand
GTCGTGCAAATCGTCTGTCCTGACGATTTGTCGCCTTTGAGCGGCGAGGAACTTCTTTTTTGCTTGTCCAAAAAATGAAGTACCCAAGAAAAAAAGACACCCCTGAGATCGTGTCCTGCGGATACCCTCACAGTCGTATGATTTTTTAAGGTCGCGGATACAAGACTCCTCGACTCTGTCTCCTGATTCGTTCTACCTCCTGCATCCCTGCAGTCGTGTCTTGGTTCCGCTCATTTGAACATCCCTGTTCAAATGCCCTTAAAATCATTCAACTGTTCGGCACGATATGAGGGGGATTAAAACAACCAGACACAATCCAATGCTCTATAAACATAAATTTAGGGAGCTTTTTAACTCTTTGATTCAACTAAATAATAATGGGCTTTTTTAATTATCTGTCATCTATAGTGACAGTGACTATTTGTATAATGAAATCAGCAAAAGGAGCGTACTTGATAATGAGGAGCCAAAGGCATATTGTTAGCTAACATTTTGATTAAAAGGAGGTTCTTCAAAATGCCCGTCTGCAATATATATACGTTTATATTACAAAACGCCCTATAGACACCTGTTAGATTATAAAGGGAAAATCATGAGCACAGTCACAAGGACCACTCTAGGCGAACTGCACAATCAGTTCGAGACTTATGACCCACTGTATACATTATTTAGAGGTGTGAGCAGCCTCGAGCATAAACTCGTAAGTACTCTAGGGCGATTACAAATTAAAGATAATGATACTTTTTCTTCAGTAGAGAAAAAGTTAATGAATGTTTTTAGAGAACGCGCCATACCGTTTTTAAATAAAGTTCCAAGCAATGAGTGGGAATGGCTAGCACTAGCTCAACATCATGGGCTACCAACTAGACTCCTTGATTGGACACGTAATCCGTTAGTTGCGGCGTATTTTTCAGTTAAGAAAGAAAGTGACGACGCTAGTGTTATTTACGTATTTATCCAACCACGCCAAAAGCAAGTCGATACAATTCAACAAGCAAGTCCTCACGAAGTAACGGGCGAGCCACTAAGATATATACCGGGTCATGTTACAGAACGAATAATTACTCAGAATGGGTTATTCACATTTCACCCAGGAGATCCGAACACGCCTTTTGAGTCAAAATACATTCAAAAAATTGTAATCCCCGCAGAGAATCGTAAACGTCTAAAAAGAGATCTGTACCGTTATGGTGTACATGAGGCAGCTTTATTTCCTGGTCTAGACGGACTTGCATCACACGTAAAATGGATGAATGAAAAATCTCACTAATAATCTAACAAGCGCATGCACACGGACTACCAAACCGCTGCGCGCTTTGTCAGCCGGTGATGCGAAGCGTTAGTAATATCAACACATTCATGAAATTCAGGGCAATAATAAAATCGATACGAGGGCCATTTTTGATCTTGACGCCTATTTGTGTATTTTTGGGTGTTAGTACTGTCGTTGCTAGTCAAATCAGTGTGGATTCACAAATGTTATTATTGATCTTGCTTGGTGCTGTATTGGCGCATGTCAGTGTTAATACTTTAAATGAATATTTTGATTTCAAAAGTGGCCTGGATTTAACAACTATAAAGACCCGATTTAGTGGGGGAAGCGGTGCCTTGCCTGAGAATCCTGACATGGCGAATGCGGTATTAACGATTGGTCTTGTATCTCTGCTTGCTACTTCATTGATTGGTTTATTTTTTGCCTGGAAAATCGGATTAGGAATTATCCCCATCGGCGTTGTGGGTTTGTTGTTGATTCTTACTTACACTGGATGGATTAACAAACAACCAGTTATTTGCCTGCTAGCCCCGGGTATTGGTTTTGGATTGCTAATGGTTGTGGGGACTCAATTTGTACTGGCTGGAAAATATTTACCCTTATCGTGGCTTGCTGGACTCATACCATTTTTCCTGGTGAATAATCTGTTATTGATTAACCAGTATCCGGACATTCAGGCAGATACAGGTGTCGGCCGTAATAATCTGGTAATCACTCATGGAATCATTATTAGCAACAGGGTCTATGCTGCATTCGTCATAGCAACTATTGCGGTCATTACGACTTGTGTTTTTACAGGCAAATTCCCTGTATCAAGCCTGATTGCATTAATCCCGATCCCGCTTGCATTTTTTACTTTGAGCGGCGCCATGAAATACAGTGAAAATATTGGCAGCTATCCGCAGTATCTTGCAGCTAATGTTATTGTGGCAATCGTCATACCAACCCTGCTAGGGTTATCTATTATTATTGGTTAGCAAATCATACATTATATAAAAAGATGCCAGGCTTTGTCTGTTACTAAACGATAGAAACAAGAGGAAAGGGTAGTGTTGTTCGGAAAAGATTTTACTGAAATACGAGTCAAGACTACTGATGCTGAAATTAACCTGGTACATGGTGGATCAGGAAGCCCGTTACTACTCTTGCATGGTTACCCACAAACGCATGTGATGTGGCACGAGGTTGCCTCGCGCCTGATGAATAATTTCCATGTGGTTTGCCCCGATCTTAGGGGATATGGAGATAGCTCAAAACCACAGAGCACGCCAGATCATTATCCCTATTCGAAACGTGCGATGGCTGGCGATATGGTCGAAATGATGGCATCTCTTGGACATCAAGAGTTCTTTGTGGCTGGTCATGACCGAGGCGCACGAGTCACTCATCGGATGGCGCTCGACCATCCTGAGAGAGTCCGGAAGGCCTGCGTGATGGATATTGTACCCACCCACTACATGTTTAAGACCACTAATCAAAACTTTGCTACTGGCTATTACCACTGGTTCTTTCTTATTCAGCCTGATGGTTTACCAGAACATATGATTGGCGCTGATCCCTCATACTATCTTACTGAAAAACTAAAACGATGGAGCGCGCCCGGTGCGGTGTTCGCAGATGAGGCGGTGGCCGAATATGTGCGTTGCTTCAGTAAGCCAGAATCAATTCATGCCAGCTGTGAAGATTATCGTGCTGCTGCAAGTATTGATCTCAAGCATGATGAAGAGGATATGAACATAAAAATTCAGTGTCCCCTGCTCGTCTTGTGGGGTGCGAAAGGGTTCGTGCACCGCACTTACGATGTACGGAGTGTATGGAGCGAGCGAGCTATACAGGTAGAGAGCAGGAGCCTGGACTGTGGACACTTTTTACCTGAGGAAGATCCCCTGACAGTATGCGAAGAGTTCCTTCGGTTCTTTGTTGACAAGTAAACCTTCTAATAATTATATCCAGTTGATGATGAAACCAGCCGCTCGATTATTGAGTCCATGATTTCGCGACAAATTATGGTTGTCGTTATGTTTGGCAGTTAGCACAGTAAAAAGAAGAGCGCTGCCCCAGCTTGATTTCTTTGATTGTTGATTTACATTTTTTACAGGGTTGGCCTGTCCTTCCATAAACATTGAGTTGTTGTTGAAAATATCCGGGTTTGCCATCGCCATTTACAAAGTCGCGTAATGTCGTGCCCCCCTGCTTGATTGATTGTTTCAATATCTTTTTGATAGCGCTTGCCAGAAGTTTATAACGTTCTATTGATACGTTTCCTGCTTTACGTTTTGGGTTGATGCCGGCAAGGAACAGGGACTCACTGGCATAGATGTTGCCGACACCAACGACATTATGACTGTCCATAATAAAATTCTTGATTGCTTGAGTTCGTTTTCTTGATCTTTTGTATAGCCACTCTCCATTGAAATCTTTGCTTAATGGTTCCGGGCCGAGATCCTTTATCAATTTATGCTGCAGCGGATCTT
>QNEM01000241.1 GCA_003645215.1 Gammaproteobacteria bacterium | reverse complement strand
TCATGACAGTATGCAGATCGTCAAGGCTTCTATAGGCCTTGCCCGGGCACTGGATATGGAAACTGTTGCTGAAGGTGTAGAAAACGGAGATGAGCTTGCCAGGCTCGCTGAATTGAAATGCGATTATGCACAAGGGTATTGCTTCACAAAACCATTGCCCCTGGCCAAACTGATAGAGTATCTGAAACAGCAATAATACAAGCAGGACTGGTATATTTATTGATGACGAAATTGAAAGAATCCAGCCCCAAACACCAGGTAACCTATAAATTTATTCTCCTGTGCCTGCTTTTGGTTGGCTATTTCGCATACCTCACCTGGAAATACGATGTCATGACAGGTGGGATCGCCTCCCTGATAACCTGGAGCTTTTTTGTGCTTTGTACTCCGATCGCAGATGCAGGCTTTCTGCTTGATTTCCCGCTGCGTCTTTTATTTGGCATCCGCATGGTGTTCTCTGAAATTGCGGTATGGGGAATAGCAATCCTTATCAATGTCTTTGCATTGCTATACTTTAATGAATATTACAACACCACACTTTTAACAAAACTCATCTATGCGATTTTAACAACACCTTATCCCTACTGGGTTGTCATCCTGTTATCATGTACTGGAACTTTTCTTTCGATTCGATTTGGTGATGAGTTGATGGATGTGGTGAGTCACAGAGATCGGGATTTCTTTCACAAGCACAATTTCAAACACGAAATGATATTGCTGCTGTTTTTTGTGCTGGTGATTATTGGCTACTACGAGATTACAATTAATCTGGATCTGAACTTCGATGTTGGCCATTAGCCTTCAGGTATAGATTTTAAATATCGTCATCAAAATTCACGATCAGCGCAGGCTTTGCTGCTTTTCTTCGTATCCAGTTAATTAAATGCAACACACTATGCCTGCTGACTATCCAGCGTTCAGCATGGTACTTACCGGGGAAATCCATTAATGCCAGTCCGATGATGATAGTGAGAATACCCTGGCCGGGCAGGGCCAACATAAGAATCCCGGCAAACACAAACGTAAGGCCCAATAGATTTTTTACCAGTAATAGTGGTATCCGCAGAACCGGGTGCCGATCGCTCCATGGCATACGGTGTCTGTCTGGTAATGAAAAATAATCTTCCGGCAGCCTTGCCAGGATAACAGGCACTGCAATCAAAGTGGCAATGAAGCTAATAAAGGATGTGAGCAGTAGCCACCAAAGTAATGTTTCGTTATTGTAAAACCACTCAAACATGTTTCATGTCCAGAATATTTTCAAATTTTTACTTCAAAATCTGTAATCAAAGGCAGGTGATCCGATGCCTGTCGTGCTATTTTGCTATGACTTGGAAAGCTATGCAGACATGTTAGCTCGCCTCGATAATAAATATGGTCCAGTTGTCGTACCGGTATAATTGCCGGGAAGGTGTTTACTTTTTTACTCGCTGGTTTAAATCCTGCGGGTATCATCACTTTCTTGCCAAGTGAATTCCATACATCATTGTAATCACCACCGATAATTACAGGCGTTGCATGATGCACATGTTTCATCACAGGACTATCCAGAATTTTTCGTAGTTGTATTACTCGTTCAAATCCAGCCAGTCCTAAATGGCAATTGATTAATAATAGAGTCTGTTGATGTTTATTATGCAACTGACAATGGGCCACTAATGCACGACGTCGTTTTTTGATAGATACCGTCAGATTGATGTTTTCTACGTCCACCAGCGGGTAGCGGCTGAGAATGGCGTTACCGTAATGTCCTTTGGTAAGTTTTACATTGTGTTGAAAGGCTCGATAACGCATTTCCAGCGCATCACCGAAAAGATCAACTTGCTTATGGAAGCGGGAGCGAGGCACTTTATCGTCAACTTCCTGTAGAAAAATAATATCTGCATCATAGTGTTGTAGCGTCTCGATAATACGTTCAGGCCGATAAAGTCGATCTACACCACCGATTCCTTTATGGATATTGTATGTAACTATACGAAGTTTCATGCTTGCTGGTCAGTTTCCTGTGTTTGTGTGACCGATTAAATTTTATTGCATCTTCAGTGATCAGTTTGATCTTTTTCATTCTGAAGCTCCGCACGTAAATTCTTATGCGCCTCCTTGTATTCTTCAGCCTGACCAAAATCGACAAAATGAGCATAACGTCGATGCGGGTCCAGAATTTTTCGAGCATGTTTAATAGGACACCAATATTGTTCCGTCCGTGCTGCAATCTCACGCGCATAGGCAAATACTCCCCCTGCGTAGCCACAGTAAATACAATTCATTTTTTCAATAGAATTCAAATAAGACAGGCTGTGACGATCGATGACGATATATCTTGATCGGCACACCTTCGGGACACGGTATAAAGGGAAACAGAGAAACTGATACATGGACATCCAGACATCAAGAATAACCAGGGGAATAATGAGACTATAGATAACTGGTGCGGTAATTACATTTCGTGGCTGACTATGTAGAATAAAACTGAAAAACCCGGTTTTCAGTTGCCGCTGTGCCTTACGGATGTTTTTCTCAAATAATACCTTTGTTCCTTCAATGCGATAGTTAAATTCTGCCTGCTGTTCCTGGATAACTTTATGTAAGTCATCTTCAAGCTCTGTTATTTGTGAAAGTATCTGTCTGATTTGTTCGTTCATAATAGTTCTCACATAAAAGGGTTAATGACACACCTGTTCTCAATGGTAGCTGTAGAATGCCATAGTATCTACTGATTATTCCCGACAGGTAGAGTAATATTTGCGAAGCAAAGAACCGGGGACATCAAATTCAATGCCAGAAGATTCAATGCAGGAAGATACAATACAAGAAAAACAGGATGATTCTTTAACGACATCAAACATCCCTGACACGCTTGTCGATCGCATAGACAAAGGGATTAGTCTGCTATTAAAAGTTATCCTGGCAGTGGGAGCCATCCTCGAGGCAATACAGGGAAACTGGCTGATTGCAATTACCACCACCGGTATTGTCATCGTCGCATTTTTGCCTATTTTAGTAGGCTACCGCTTCCATGTCCGTATCCCTCCAGAATTTGAGCTGCTTGCAGTGATTTTTGTTTATGCGTCCTTATTCCTTGGTGAAGTTCATGATTATTACCTCAAATATTGGTGGTGGGATATGCTGCTGCATGCAGGTTCTGGCTTGATTCTGGGTATATTTGGTTTTTTACTGGTTTACGTTATCAACGAACACGAAGATCTTGAAATGCACATGAAACCAGGATTCGTTGCCCTGTTTGCATTCATGTTTGCCCTTGGCATGGGCACGCTTTGGGAAATTACTGAATTTACACTAGATCAATTACTGGGAATGAACTCCCAGGGTGGCGGCCTGGTAGATACCATGAGCGATTTGATTATTGATGGCATTGGAGCGCTGATTATTTCTATTTTTGGCTATACTTATCTTCGCACTACCCAGATTGACTCGTTTCTGGAACGCTGGATACATCATTTCATTGTTCTTAATAGACGTATTTTCTCTCATGGAAAAAACATAAAGAAGATACAAGCAAGGAAAGAATCGCCACGAGAATAATCATATGGAAGTCCCTGCATCACTCGACTGATAAGGCTTAAATATATTTATCAGGAACTTTTTAAGCACGATCACTGACAAAGCTTCTCGATACCATCTGGATTTAATGAGGAGATTTCGTGAGTCTTTTACTTCGCTCAGTATTACTAATAATTGCCATAATCGGCAGTCATTCTGCATTTGCCTACGACCATAGCTATAAAAGCTATAACGAAATCCTCAAGCAGGT
>QNEM01000240.1 GCA_003645215.1 Gammaproteobacteria bacterium | reverse complement strand
TTGTTTGGCTTTTGTTTTGATTTCGCCAATTTTGTGCCAATTAATACTAAACGTATAACACGTTCCGCCGCGTTGGCCAGATGAGCTTTTGAATTAGCCATGGCATCTTCAAGAGACATATCTCTTGCACAGGCACTGGCCAATCCATCTATACCATGTTCAAACACGCCACGGGCATCATCTGTAATTCCACCACCAATGGCGACGGTTTGTACTTTTTGTTTCCTGGCGGCCTTGGCAACACCCGATGGGGTCTTACCGAAAGCGGTTTGAAAATCAACCCTGCCTTCACCAGTGATACACAGATCTGCACCTTTAAGGTATTTTGCCAGCCCAGTTGCCTCGACAACAATGTCGACACCACTCTTTAGTTTTGCACCCGTAAATGCAACCAGGCCTGCACCCAGACCTCCAGCAGCACCTGCCCCCTTTAATTTCATAACATCCTTACGCAGGTCTTTTTTGATAACAGCGGCAAAATGTTTCAGGTTTGCATCCAGCTTTGTCACCATTGCAGGTGTTGCGCCTTTTTGTGGCCCAAAAACGTGTGCAGCACCTTTTTTGCCACAAAGAGGATTTTCTACATCACTGGCCACAGTCACTTTGGCCTTCTTCATCCTGCTATCCAACCCGCTCATATCAATACTGGCTACCTTACTTAACATGCCGCCAGCACCTAATTCTTTAATCTCATTACCTCTTTTATCCAGAAACCTGATGCCAAGTGCCTGTGCCATACCTGCACCACCATCTGTGGTCGCAGATCCACCCAGACCAAGAATGATATGGTTCGCACCTTTATTGATTGCATCCATCATTAATTGACCAGTGCCATATGTTGTTGTTTTCATAGGGTTTTTATCCTTAGTCCCTTCAACATCCGGCAGGCCGGAAGCCTCAGCCATTTCAATCACCGCTGTTTTACCATCTGACAAGATCCCGTAACGTGCAGATACCGGTTTGCCTGCCGGGCCTTTAACTCTTTTGCGGATGAACTTGCCACCTGTTGCATCAACCAGAGACTGGACAGTGCCTTCACCACCATCGGCCATTGGTACTTTTATACAATTGGCATTGGGGACGACCCTCCTTATGCCTTTTTCGAGTGCTGAAGCAACTTGTAGGGATGTCAGGTTTCCTTTGAAGGAATCGGGTGCGAGTACAATTTTCATTATTTTTTGCCCTCCGGCGGCGGCTGCAAGGTTTGCTATTTCATCAAGAGACTATTATTACGGTCATTGACCATTTTATTATTATCGTTCCGCGTTCCAGGGAACCCAGAGACCTGATACCCAAACTACTTGGAAATACAGGTTTCAGCAAGAAGAGAAGTATCTATATTCAAGGCATGAAGCCGTAGGGCTAGTCATTCTAGTCCAAGGCTTTATAACGAAGAAGATGGTTACTTCTCGTCTTGCCCTGCGGGAGCTCAGGTAGAAAGCCAGTGCCGCGTTACAACTCTTATGAAGGACTAGTCATTCACTTCGAGTCGCGCCTTGCTCTGACTTTCTACCTGAACTCTGAATCCTGCATTTCCAAGTAGTCTGGGTATATACTAATTCATATTGCATGAATCTGCAGTATCCTGAAGAAGATTAATTCCTTAGTTCCGGGCGTATTGCCAGAATCATCACTGCTCCAATTGCCGCACTTGTTACCGTAGCTGGATTTCAGAATGGGTTCCAGGACTTTTTCTTACGATAGTGCATATAACCAATGTTCACGCCAGCGCGAAAACCAGCGCCAAAGCGCATTGGAGCCAATACCAGATTGTCCACCTGGTGGTAATTTGCCCCCACGCCCCCTATGAAATAGAAACTACCGTCAATCGCGGGAAATCTCTGAAATATGGCCTCTGTGTTTGGCAGATTATAGATAAGCACAAAAACCTTGGATAAATTGCCACCGGCATCAAAGCCAATGGTAGGTCCAGTCCAGTGAACCTTGACCGATCCCCCTCCTTTACGAACCAGCATTCCATCTCCATATCTGGCACCAATAACAATGGCACCACTGGCCTCCTGCCCCTTGATATAGGCATTAGGCCTCCCCATGTCCTCAAAAATTTTTTCTATAACATCTGCAAGCCCTTCAGCACCTCCACCAAAGAAGTCACCCGCTTCTTTGAGAATAGTTTCTTGTTCATAGGTGTCCTCCTCAGCTTGAACAGACACGCCAAGGCCTGTAAAAAATAACAGGCATACGCATTTTAGTAGAACAACATTAATGGCTTTTTTATTAATGGTATTTTTCATTCTCTGGTCTCTCTCTGGTGCAAGTTATGCCCTGCTTATGAATTAGTTCAGTTTTACGCTCTAATTACCCAGAACGGCATCCGTGATGATGTCTGCAATTTTTCCGGTGTCTATTTCAACCAGAACCACATCATTACCTACGATAAGGCTCTCATATCCATCATGTTTACCGGGCAAAGATGATTCCAGGCCTTGGGGTAAATCCCTTTTTGCGATGCCCGGAGGTAAAGGTTTCCCCCGTTGTAGATTTTTAGCAATACCAGGAGGCAAGCCCTTGTTCTTTCCCTTGTTCTTTGATTTTCCCTTATTTTTATTAGAACCTCCTTTATGATCATCCGTACCCTCTACATAATGAACGTATTCATTTTCTATAAAATATTTTCTGATCATTTGCCTTTCTAACTCATTAAAAGCACCCTGGACACCTGCCCTGACAACAGCCGTTGTAATTTCTTCAGCAGAAACCACAGGCCCTGTAGATAACAGGCATAAACCTGTCAAAATAAATAATATTTTACGCATGTGGGTATCTCCTGTTTTGTTAACTTTTCTCACTAAATGCTTAATTTGATTTCATCTAAATATTCTGGTGACCAGGTGCCCGGTAATGACAAGCTATGTACACTGCAAAATACACATATCCTGTATCTGACTATATTGCTTAAGATAGCAAGTATAATTTTAAAGTTTCATCGAAACACCCTCAATGATGTGAACACCATCATAAATTTGTCCATGGAACCTCAATCCACCTTTCCCGTCCTATTTGATGTATTAGGCGAAATTTCCAGAGAAACGGCGGGTTAAGGACTTCCCAACACAGGTTTTGAAGGTATAATCCTGCGGTCTCGCTGAAGTTCGCTAGAAAAATAGACGAGATAATTCTGAGTATCTGGAGAATGTAATGAAAAAAATTATAAAATTATGCTTACTTGCTGCATTTTTTGCCCCTGCACTGACCCCGACAATAACCATGGCTCATGGACCATCAAGAGTATTACTGATCGAAGAAATAGAAATTAATGCCAGCCCGGAAAAAGTCTGGGCCGTAATTAACGATTATTGCTCTATTAAGGACTGGCACCCAACGGTAACAGACTGTACCTCTGACAAAGGTAATGAACCAGAATCAGTACGCGTGATCACACTGGAAGGTGGTGAACAAATAAGAGAGATTCTGGCAAAATATAAACCAGAATCCTTCACGATCCAGCATTACATGGAGGATGGCCAGAAACTCAAGGCATACCCTATCACTACGCATGGTCTGACCATTACCATTACAGATAACGGTAAAGGTGGATCTATACTCAAATGGAAGGGCGCATTTTACCGTTCCTTCCAGGGACCTGTTCCACCCCATGAATTAAGTGATGAATACGCAACTGAAAAGCTGACTATTTTTTATCAAACAGGCATGGAAAACATCAAAAAACTGTCTGAATAAACTTACAAACAGGGATGCTGGATAAAACAACTCCGGTATCTCTGTTTTTTCCTGAATAATTCTTATTGAATAATTCATCAATATTCCAGGGTTCAAAG
>QNEM01000239.1 GCA_003645215.1 Gammaproteobacteria bacterium | reverse complement strand
CGATACCGATAATGATGGTATAGGCAATAACGCAG
This sequence comes from Gammaproteobacteria bacterium, assembly GCA_003645215.1. Lineage (GTDB taxonomy): Bacteria > Pseudomonadota > Gammaproteobacteria > Eutrophobiales > Eutrophobiaceae > SMWN01. The sequence continues at coordinate 3,765 of QNEM01000239.1, read as the reverse complement.
ATACGGACGATGACAATGACGGTGTTGATGATACTAGCGATGCCTTCCCGTTGGATGCAACCGAATCAGTCGATACCGATAATGATGGTATAGGCAATAACGCCGATACCGATGATGACAATGACGGTGTTGATGACGCGAGCGATGCCTTCCCACTCGATCCGAATGAAAGTGTGGACACAGATTCAGATGGTATTGGTAATAATGCAGATACGGATGATGACAATGATGGCGTTGATGATACTAGCGATGCCTTCCCGCTCGATGCGACCGAGACTACAGACACAGATTCAGATGGTATTGGTAATAATGCAGATACCGATGATGACAATGACGGTGTTGATGATGCCAGTGATGCCTTTCCGTTAGACGCTACAGAATCAGTAGACACGGATTCAGATGGTATAGGCAATAACGCCGATACCGATGATGACAATGACGGGGTTGATGACGCGAGTGATGCATTCCCGTTAGATGCAACAGAATCCGTTGATACCGATGGAGATGGGATCGGGGATAACACCGATCCAGATATTGATGGAGACGGCATTAGTAATGACTTTGAAACTCAAGTCGGCACCGATCCTACTGATGCAAATGATACGCCTCCAGATCAGGATGGTGATGGAATCCCTGACAGTCTCGATCCAGATGCCGATGGTAATGGTATCCCGGATGTAGATGAACAGCTCACAGAACAGACTACAGTAAACACCTACAATGCCCTGGGCTTGATCGAAAGCATTGATGGCCCACGGACAGATGTGAATGACATCACCACCTTTGAATACGATGTCCAGGGTAATCTCATCAAGACCACCAATGCCTTGGGTCAAGAGACCAACATAACCGCCCATGATGCTCACGGTCGTCCGTTAACGATAGTTGATGCCAATGGTACGACAACGATATTGACCTACGATGCCCGTGGACGGCCATTGAATCGAACCGTCGACAGCCAGACCACCACCTTTGAATACGACGGTATCGGTAACATCACAAAGACGACGTTACCGAACGGTTCCTTCCTCATGAACGAATATGATGCTGCCCAACGATTAACTGCAGTAGAGGACAATCTCGGTAACCGGATTGAATACACGCTGGATTCATTAGGTAACAGGACGCAGGAAGATGTTAAAGATCCAAATGGCGTACTCACTCGTACCATGGGCCGCACCTACAATACACTTAACCGCCTAATAGAAATCATCGGTGGAGTGAACCAGTCGACCACCTTTGCCTATGATGCCAATGGAAACCAGACCACCATCACAGTCGACCCTACAGGACTCAACCAACAAACAACCCAGGCCTTTGATGCCTTGAACCGTTTAAGCATCGCTACCGACGCTGACAACGGTGTCACCAGCTTTAGCTATGATGCAAGAGACAATCTCACCAGCGTTACCGATGCTGAAGGACTCACCACCAGTTATACCTATGATGCGTTCGATAACCTCAGGCAACAACAAAGTCCAGACACAGGAATTACCAGCTTTAGCTATGATGAAGCAGGTAATCGCAAGGCCCAGACTGATGCCCGAGGTATTACCAGTAGCTTTAGCTACGATGCCTTGAATCGTTTAAGCAGCATTACCTATCCAGATACTACCCAAAATGTCGCCTATACCTACGATAGTTGCACCAATGGCGTAGGCCGACTATGTCAGATGGATGATGAAAGTGGTGCCACCACCTATACCTACGATGCACGGGGCAACCTCACCAGTCAGACAAGTACGATAGACAGCATCGTAAAAACCACCAGCTATGCATACAACGGTGCAGACCAGCTGACCCAAACCACCTATCCAGGCGGAAGAACGGTAGACAACACAAGAAATGGACTCGGCCAGATAAGCAGCGTGACAACAACACAAGGCACCACAGCCACGGTCAGCAGCACCATGAGCTATGAACCGTTTGGGCCTATGAACAGCATGGTATACGGCAACAACCTGGGTCAGAGCAAGACCTACGATCTGGACTACCGCCTGACCCAACTCATCACCATCAATGGCAGTATCCATCAAGACCTGGGTTACACATACGATGCCGTGAACAACATCACCGATATCGCCAATGCCGTTGATAACACCCGCAGCCAGGCACTGGACTATGATCTGTTAAATAGACTCACATATGCCACCAGAAACTATGGCGATATAGACTACAGTTACGACGCTATCGGTAATCGCCTGAGTGAAACCGTGGACACCGTTGCCGAGAACTATAGCTACGATGTGAACAGTCATCATCTAGAGCAGACAGTGAATGGTATCGTGACAGATTATCAATATGACGCCAATGGCAACACTACCAGTAACACAACAAACAACTTCACCTATGGAGACAACAACCGCCTCAGAGATGCCAATATAGGTGGCAGTACCTTAGCCACCTACAGCTACAATGGACGTGGAGAGCGGGTTAAGAAAGACAGTATCGGTGTCACCTACTACTATTACGACCAGGGTGGTCAATTGATTGCGGAGCTTGATGACTTAGGCAACACTATTACCGAATACATCTATATCGATGGGCAGCCTGTGAGCATTGTCACTGGGGGCAGTGTCAACTACATCCACACCGACCATCTGGGTACGCCACAACAAATTACAGATGCAACACAGGCGATTGTCTGGAAGGCGGATTACACACCGTTTGGTGATGCTACGATAACGACGGAAACGATCTCGAATAACCTACGTTTCCCCGGCCAGTACTTAGACTAAATCAATCGACACTGACCCTTTTGATTACCATTGGCTAGGGAAGTATTTTGGCTAAAATCGTGGTCTGTCACCATTTTTACTAATTTTGTTTCTTTCTTACGAAGGGAGAGATAAACATCATATATAGTCTCAAAATGATACCTGTAGCTATAAGAATCACTCCGACAAAAAAAACTATCGAAGTGAGAATGCCAAATTGCTCATATAAATCATCAAATATAATGGGTATAAAACTTAATAAAATCCCAATAAATATTAGCCACAATGAGATATGTAAGTTTCCAAAATTCTTTAATTTAGTCATTTTTTACACTCACATGGTGTATTAGAACATTTTCCTACTATTAACGTGCAGTCATCAACACCTGCAGATGCTCCTAGACCTATACCTATTCCAACAGTGATCCCGCCACCTCCAAAACTAACTCCAGCACCTCTTGCTAAGAAAGCAGCATCTACACTAAACAAACTAAACTCAGACGCCAGATCTTTACCACATTTAGGACCAGTAAAATTTGCTATGAAGTTAATACCGCCAATAATATTGGCACCCAAACCATTCCTCTTGCATACAATGGCTATCTCGCAAACTTCGCCAGTAAATGGATTACCTAAAGCACCAGCATTTCCCGTAACTCCACCCAGTTCATCTAAACCACCACTTAGGCCATCATTATTAGAACTATCTTCACCTCCACTCGGCGATGGACCAACAATATTAATTTCTCCTGAAGCACCGAACCATGGATCCAACCCATTTTTATCAACAAACTTGATAGGGTTTTGTAACACATAGCCAAAAGTATTTATGCCGCCATTTAACCCAATCAGATCACTGGTAATGTATCTGCCTAATGTTGGATCGTAGTATCTGAAGTAATTGTAATGAAGATTCGTTTCCTGGTCATAGTACTGGCCGGGAAGTCTTTTGAATTGTGTCCTAGTGGTATATTGCTGCATAATAATTAAAATCCTTTTAAAAACAGTGATATAGATTTGTTTTAACGAGTACTAATTATGATTGTAT
>QNEM01000238.1 GCA_003645215.1 Gammaproteobacteria bacterium | reverse complement strand
ATGCAAAACGTAGGTCATCATCACTTAGCTCGCCATCGACTAAGGTTAAGGGACCGTTATGGCTTTTGATTTCTATGGTTGAAAACTGTTTCTTATAACCTTTGAGAAATTTATTTTCACCATCTTCGCGGCTAACGATTAATTTATAGTGTGGTTCTGGGCGTATGTGTCTGCCCACTTTCAATAACATGATGTCATCGAGTTCGTACTCTTTAGAGTTTCTTGCCTGCCATAGATCCACCAGTTTGTCGGAGTAATTCTTGTCAGTAAGGAAGCAGCAGCCACCAGCAGGTGTCGCGTAATCTTCAAAACCGAACTCTGCCGCTAATGCCATCTGTGGTTTTCTATTTCTACCACTGAAATCTTTCATTTTATCTCGATCGATCCAGCCTTCTTTTTCTGGCAGGGTTGTACCGAGGTTCTGTGCGCATAGTGGTCTAACCAGGAGGTCATCAGCACCTGATTCGCGTACGACGACAGGTAATAAATCTTTACGTTGGGACATAGGACGTTGCCCCATGACTTCGCCGGTGATGATGAAATCAAAATCATTTTCTTCCATCCACTGCTTGGCTTTGCTTACCATGAAGATTTTACAGTCCAGACATGGATTCATATTGGCACCATAGCCATGTTTAGGATTGATTAAGACATCTTTATATTCTTCGATGATATCGATGATATGCAATTTAATACCCAACTGCTCTGCACTCCATAGTGCATTGTTGCGTTTGGGCTTTGCTTTGTCTTTTTTACGTATCGCATGCGTGTGACCTTCGACGCAGAAGCCGGTATAAAAGTTGATGCCTTCGACGTGAATGCCCTGATCGAGCATAAGTCTTGCAGCGAGTAGTGAGTCAAGTCCACCAGATATCAGTGCGACGGCCCGCTTTTGTTTGGGCTTGGTTTGTTGGGACATAGAGATTAATCAATTTGAGCGAAAACGCTATTATATCAATTGTTAGTTGTGATAATAAGTGATTTTATCCATGCCTGAAATAGAATCAGGATGGATATATGCTTGCATCCTATGCAGATGCTTTCTTTTAATGAACCTGAGACGTGTTATTTAGTCAGTACCATATGCTCATAGAACATATTCTTTTGGCTTTGATTCTGATTCTGGCGCTATCAATCATCGCTCAACCACTCTCACGTTGGGTGCATATGCCTGAAGCCAGCATACTAGTCGTGCTAGGGTTTATTGTTTCTGAGCTGGTTATCTATGCGGGATTCGATACCGGTCTGCGAGCTGATAATTTTCAGGCAATCATCTTCTACGTCTTTATCCCTATACTGGTGTTCGAGTCAGCATACAACCTCGACAAACAAGCATTAAAAAATAATCTGGTTGTCATATTGGTGTTAGCCATTATTGCTATGTTGATGACCTGTTGTATAACAGCGGCCTTATTGTTTTATGGTATTGGACATGAAGCTGGTTTCCCCTGGTTGGCGGCATTGATTACTGGCGCTATCGTGGCAGCAACTGACCCGGTCGCAGTAGTAGCAAAGCTAAAAGAGATGAATGCACCGCATAGACTCAGCGTGTTGTTAGAGGGAGAGAGTTTGTTTAATGATGCGACAGCAATTGTTTTATTCGGTCTGTTTTTATCGATGGCGGTTGCTGCTCAGTCAGTTGGCGCCGTTGTTCCGCTGAGTTCGACTGCCGATGTAATCATCAAATTTATTACGATATTTATCGGGGGAGGTTTGACGGGGCTGGCGATAGGAATATTTTTTGGCTTGCTGCAAAAATTAATAAAGAAAAATATAGTAAGAGGTGCGATTAGTTTAGTCGTTGCCTATGGTTCATATATCGCTGCAGAGCATCTGATGGTTTCCGGTGTCATGTCGACTTTGATTGCGGCTATCAGTTTTTCAATCTTGAGTGAACGTTATCATCGACAATGCGCCAGCTCGGAATCCACCGTAGCTGAGATCAAATATCTGTGGAATGTTTTAGCGCATATCGCCAACGTCAGCGTGTTTTTAGTTATGGGTGCAGTGATAACAATCGATATGTTTGAGCATAGATGGTTAGCTATGTTGATCGCTATCTTTGCTTTACTGATTGCTCGCGCTGTTAGTGTTTATGGTGTGTTAAGTCTTTTTTCTTTGTTCAAAGAATTGAGAGTGCCGTTAGCATCGCAGACAGTTATGGTATGGGGTGGGTTACGTGGTGCAGTGACGCTCGCATTGGCACTGTCATTGCCGACTAGTCTGGATTATTGGTGGACCATACAGTCCATCGCATTTGGCGTGGTGATCTTTTCTTTATTTGTACAGGCACCTACGATGAAGATGCTGACGACGAGATTGCTAGGTAAAGAAAGTAATCTGTAGTGATTGCTCTGTTATACAGAAGAGATCAGCAATATGATAAAACCGGTTAATGCTGCAGCCAGTAATAAGACTGTTCCCCAGTGTTTTTCTTCTGCACTTCTACTTTTTTCCATAGCGCCTTTTATGCTTGGAAAAAACATAAAGATGATCAATAAGCCTAAGACGGCGGCGAGTAATTGTTCCCAGAGTTCCATGGATTTAACCTGATCAATCTTCGGTGATATAATTTTTTTCTATCGCTTCAATAATTTTCCAGGTGCATTTCATGCCTTTTGGAAAGAAGACCATATCGCCTTCCTGAATCGTAACGGGTTCTTCATTCTCTGGCGTTATAATGGCTTTGCCTTCAATGATGTAACACGTTTCTTTTTTATCGTAGGTCCAGTCAAATTCAGAAACGCCTTTTTCCCAAATGGGCCAGTCATCAACGTACAGAACATCTAGTTTTGCCGGAGTTACATTGTGTTCGATTGTAATGAAATCCATAGTGTATTCAGATATGTATAGGTTTAATTAATCAGAGAGCCTGGATATTATAACGTGTATTTATCCACACATTGTATAATGTGCGTTTTAGTTTAGTGAATGGGTTAGTCGTGACGAAAGCAGCAGAGTTGATATTTGATGTAGATTTAGAACAGTTTGAAGAGAAGGTATTAATCGCCTCGAAAGACACACCAATACTGGTTGATCTATGGGCAGAGTGGTGCTCGCCTTGTTTGGTCATCGCACCAATTTTGAAGCAATTGATCGAGGAATATAATGGTGAACTGAAGCTGGCGAAAGTAGAAGTCGATGAAGATGAGAATATGAAGCTCGCGGGTCGGTATCAGGTAAGAGGATTTCCGACAGTATTATTGATTATTAATGGTGAGGAAACGGCGCGTTTTAGCGGCGCGAAGTCTTTATCTTTTTTACGTGACTTTGTTGAAGAGCATTCTGGTACAAGCGCATAAAAATAGCTGTAAGCTTTTGATTCAAGTCATTGATGTATGCAAATCACTGGCATACAATGGGTAGGTTCGATTATTTATAATGATGATGGAGTAAATGATGAAAGCAATTTTACGATTAGCGATGGCAATGAGCTTATTGTTGGTAGCAACAAGCAGCTATGCCTGGAATGGGAATAACAACAATAATAGTTGGGGTGGTAATAATATGCCCTGGAGCGGTAACAATGGCTGGGGTGGTAATAACATGCCCTGGAGCAGCAATAATGGATATGGCAATAATTATAATCAGTATGATGAGTGGGATCCTCGTTACTGGATGGAAGAAATGGAAAACGAGTTCGATAATAACAACAATAATTATGGACCACCTCCAGGTTATTATGGCCCGAATAATTACGGTCCTCCTCCAGGTTATATGCAAGGTCCGCCTTCTGGCTATTATGGTCCAGGCCCAGGTTCTTACGGTGGTCCACCTCCCGGCTACAGACAGCAGGCGCCAGCTCCT
>QNEM01000237.1 GCA_003645215.1 Gammaproteobacteria bacterium | reverse complement strand
TTCCTGTTTCTTCGAATGTCCACGTCCTACCTCCCCGACGAGGATCAGGGGATGCTCTTCTCCCAGATCCTCATGCCGACGGGCAGCAGCCTGGAGCAGACCCAGGTCGTCGCAGAGGAGATCCGGCACTACTTCGAAGAGAACGAGAAAGAGGGAGTGGAGTCCTGCCTGACGATCGCCGGCATGGGCTTCTCCGGCCGAGCGCAGAACAACGGCATGGTGTTCGTCAAGCTGAAGGACTGGAAGCTTAGAGAGCGGCGCGACCTGAAGGCGAAGGCCATTGCGGGTCGAGCCATGATGGCGCTCTCCAGAATCCGCAACGCCATGGTCTTCACGTTCCCGCCCCCCGCGGTCATCGAGTTGGGCACGGCGCAAGGCGTGGATTTCCAGTTGCTGGATCGCGGCGGCCTCGGGCATGCATCCCTGATGAACGCGCGCAACCAGCTCCTCGGCATGGCGATGCAGGATCCACGGTTGGCGAAGGTTCGCCCCAACGGCATGGAGGACGTTCCCGAATTCCGGATCGACGTGGACTGGGAGAAGGCGGGAGCGCTGGGAGTGTCAATCACCTCGATCCACAACACGATCTCCGCCGCCTTCGGCAGCGCCTACGTCAACGACTTCCTTCAGTCCGGGCGCGTCAAGCGGGTGTACGTACAAGCCGACGCTCCCTACCGGATGCTGCCCAAAGACCTTGAGAAGCTCTATGTCCGGAACACGGCCGGCAGGATGGTGCCGTTCACCTCGTTCGCCTCCACCCGGTGGACTACGGGGTCGCCACGTCTGGAACGTTTCAACGGCTCCCCGTCCCTGAACATCTGGGGCGAGGCCGCGCCGGGCCGAAGTTCCGGCGAGGCCATGCAGGCCATGGAGGAGATTGTCGCGAAACTTCCCGCAGGGATCGGCCACGACTGGACCGGGCTTTCCTACCAGGAGCGGGTGGCGACGGCCCAGGGGTCGCTTCTTTACGCCTTCTCCATCCTCGTGATCTTCCTCTGTGTGGCTGCACTTTACGAGAGCTGGACCATCCCTCTCGTCAACCTCTTGATGCTTCCCTTGGGTGTGTTCGGCGCCGTGGTGGCAACCTCCCTTCGCGGACTGCACAACGACGTCTACTTCCAGATCGGATTCCTGACGACGCTGGGGCTCTCCACCAAGAACGCCATCCTGATCATCCAGTTCATCAAGGAGCAGCTCCGCCAGGGAATGGGATTGAACGAGGCGACCCTCGCGGCGGTGAGAATCCGTTTTCGCCCCGTCATCATGACGTCGATGGCGTTCTTCTTCGGCACGTTGCCGCTGGCTCTCGCCACCGGCGCCGGCGCCGGCGCCATGAACGCGATAGGAACCGCGGTTACCGGCGGAATGCTCTCCGCCACGATCATCGACCTGATCTTCATCCCGCTGTTCTTCGTGGTGATCTCCCGTGTGTTCCGCAAGAAGCAACCCACTCCCGTCCCGGAGGTCTCTTGAAATGATCCCCGACCGCACTTTCCTGTTGGTATCGATTGGGCGCGCCCGCCGAGCGTGTCGCCTGGTAAGCGTGTGCCTCACACTGGGGGTGTCCTTGTTTCTGAGCGGCTGCGCGCTCGCGCCGGAGTACACACGTCCAGCCGCACCGATTCCCGCGGAATGGCCCAGTGGCATTGCCTACGAGGAAGGCCGAGCTTCTCCGGATGCTCCCGTTGCTCCGGACCTGAGCTGGCGTGAGTTCTTCACCGACGAGATGATGCAGCAGGTCATCGATATGGCCTTGACGAACAACCTCGACCTGCGGCTGGCCGCCTTGAATGTCGAACTGGCGCGCGCCATCTACGGAATCCAACGAGCTGAACTCTACCCATCAGTCTACGCAACGGCCGGCGGCGGCAAGCAGCGTTCCTCCGCCGATCTGACGCAGCCCGGACAACCCCAAACCACAGAGAGATACGACGTCAATCTCGGTGTCCTTTCCTGGGAGATCGATTTCTTCGGCCGCATCCGCAGCCTCAGAGACAGCGCGCTGGAGGAATACCTGGCCACGGACGAGGCCCGCCGCAGCGTACAGATCATGCTGGTCTCGGCCGTCGCCAACGCCTATCTGACCCTGGCCGCCGACCGGCAGAGTCTCGCCCTGGCAGAGCACACGCTCGAGACGCAGCAAGATGCCTACGACCTCGTAAGGCGGCAGGCGGCTCTCGGGGTCGCGAACGAATTGGATCTGCGCCAGGCCCAAACACCCGTGGACCTGGCGCGAAGGAACATCGCCATCTACACCCAGGCGGTGGCGCAGGACCAAAACGCGTTGAACCTGCTGGTGGGGGCACCGGTGCCAGGCGAACTCCTGCCCGCCGACCTGGATCGTGTCAGCCCACCCCGGGAGGTGTCGCCCGGCCTGCACTCCGATATACTTCTTGGCCGACCGGATGTACTTCAGGCGGAGCATATGCTCAAGGCCGCCAACGCGGACATTGGCGCCGCGCGGGCCGCCTTCTTCCCCCGCATCTCCCTCACCACCATCCTGGGCACCGCGAGCGACGACCTTTCCGGCCTCTTCAAGTCCGGTACAAAAACGTGGAGCTTCGCGCCGGAGATCGTGATGCCCATTTTCGATGCCCGCACGTGGTCAGCGCTGGATGCCAGCAAGGCGCAAAGGGAAATCGTCCTGACCCAGTACGAGAAGGCGATTCAAGTCGCTTTCCGGGAGGTTGCCGACGCGCTGGCCGTGTGCGGCACGGTGAACCAGCAGGTCGCCGCGCAAGAATCTCTCGTTGATACCCTGGCGGAGACGCATCGTCTTTCCGCTCTTCGTTTCGAGGAGGGGATTGACAGTTACCTGGGTGTTCTGTTTGCGCAACGCTCGCTCTTCGCCTCGCAGCAGGTACTCGTCTCCCTCCACTTGGCAAGGATCGCCAGTCAGGTGCGGCTCTACGCAGTTCTGGGCGGAGGCGATGAGTCGCCAGAGCATGTCGCGCAAAAGTGATCAGCGTGGGAGGGACGGAGAGGCTGTGACTCAACCAAGGCTATGGGCCTGTCTGGAAATAAGTGCGCCAGTTGCACCGAGAGCGCCGCTGCGCCCGATCCAGCAAGGCGCGATGAGGGCGCAACCTTGCTGGTTTCAACTGACGAGCAACGCGGCTTAACGGGATGCAGCGGCGCTCGAATGCAGCAGTTATCTCCAGACTGGTCCTGCAGCGGGGAAACCCCAACGAAAAAGCCCCAATCCCCTGAAATGCAAGGGATTGGGGCGTGGTGCCGAAGGAGGGACTCGAACCCTCAAGTCCTAATGGACATATGGACCTGAACCATACGCGTCTGCCAATTCCGCCACTTCGGCATGGGAGCGGCAGGGGAGTCTAGTGGCACGATCACCGGACCCGCAAGAAGATTTGAGTCCTGAACCGGCTCGGATCCCTACAATCGTCGCCCCATGAAGAAGAAGGCGGACGAGGACGATCGCAGGTTTGTGGCGCGGAACAAGAAGGCGCGCTTTCGCTACGAAGTCGTTGACCGTCTGGAGGCCGGCATCTCGCTGGTCGGCACCGAGGTGAAGAGCCTGCGGGCCGGTCGCGTGGCCCTCCTGGACTCCTTCGCCAAATTCCGCGGCGGCGAGCTCTACCTCGTCAATTGCCACATTGCCACCTACGACCATGCTCACCGGGACAACCACGAGCCGACCAGGGCACGGAAGCTCCTCCTGAGAAAGCGCGAGATCCGCAGGCTCAAGACCAAGGTGGAGGAACGGGGCCACACGGTGATACCCCTCTCCATCTATTTCGTTCGCGGTCTGGCCAAGGTGGAACTCGGCCTCTGCCGGGGGAAGCGTAGCCA